>CAZQUC010000030.1:0-18083 GCA_964596095.1 uncultured Enterobacteriaceae bacterium | reverse complement strand
TACGACCACCGCGTCGTCGATGGCAAGGAAGCCGTGACCTTCCTCGTCCGCATCAAGGACTGCCTCGAAAACCCCGCGCGGCTGCTGCTCGGGGCGTGAGCCGGGCAGGGCCGGGAGGCTTGGTTTGCTTTCCGCCGCTCCCCAAGGCAGGCGCGGGATCATCCGCGATCCTCACCACCGACAACGGTGGTGGCGGTGATAAATTGTGCGGGCAAAAAAATCGTTGCTCTGTATATCCGATGGTATATACTCGCCCGATGAAAACCACGCTCCAACGTTGGGGAAACAGCCAAGGCGTAAGGCTTCCCAAGCAGCTTGTGGATCGCATCGGCGTCGATATCGGCAGCGAAGTTCTTATCTCTCTCGGTGACGATCAATCTACGATCATTATTACCCCGGTGAATGAGTCAAGGCCCGTGCGAGGCCGTCACCGGATTGAGGACTTGATTGCCGCCAGCCAGCCGGACTTCTCCGATGGCACAGAGTGCTGGCCTCACTCTCAAGGCAAGGAGGCCTGGTAGTGGCGGTTTATTTCCCGGCACAAGGTGATTTTGTCGTTCTGACATTCGACCCTCAGGCTGGCCACGAGCAGATGGGTAGACGGCCGGCTTTCGTGGTGAGCGTCGGAGTCTTTAACAAGGCCACCAAACTGGCGATTTGCTGTCCGATTACCAACACAGACAGAGGAACTCCATTTCATGTGCCCGTTCCTCAGAGTTCAGGGCTCACTGGCTTTGTGATGTGTGAGCAGATCAAGTCTATTGATTATCGTGCCAGAGACATGAAACGAATCGGAACAGCTCCCAAAGAATTTCTGAACGAGGTTCTTTCGGTAATCGATGCCTGTCTCTACCCCAAGCCTGAAGCGGGTTCCCGTGCCTGATTGAACGAAGCCCAGCCAGCCATGGGTTCCACACTATCCGTCGTGCGCGACGGCCAGATCGTCATTTGCCCGATGATGTCGCCCTCAGCGACGGCCACCGCGTCGTCGATGGCAAGGAAGCCGTGACCTCCCTCGTCCGCATCAAGGGCTGCCTGGAGAATCCCGCGCGGTTGCTGCTCGGCGCGTGAGCCGGTTTTCGGTCTCGCGCGATTCTTTTGTCACTCCACCACCACAAACTCACTGGCATTCAGCAGCACGCGGCAAACTTCGGCGAGGCTGCGATCATGGAGCAGGGGGAGGCACACGGCGATTTCCTCCTCGGCGGGCGGGCGTTGCAGGATCAGGTGGAAGGCGCGATGAAGCTGGGATCGGGGATCGTCACCGGCGTCGGCGCGGACGCGCTCGGCCACCGCGGCCGCGACTTCGGCGATCAGCGGATGGTTCAGGAGAGTGAGGGCTTGCGGGGCGACGGTGGATTCGAGCCGGCGCATGCAGGCTTCGAAATTGTCCGGCAGGTCGAAGGTTTCGAGGAAGGGGATTTTGACGGAGCGTTTCTGGACGAGGCGCAGTGAGCGGACGTGAAGCTGCTCCGGCGGGCTGGGATACCAGCCTTTGGTTTTTTCGGCGTTGTCGTCGAGGAAGGCGGGATTGGCCTGGAGGATTTCCGGCGGCAGTTCGGGCCACACCGGCGGGCCGGCGGGATCGCCGGTGAGGCGTCCGGCCACATGGAGCAGGGAGTCGCGCAACTGCTCGGCGGTGAGGCGGCGGGGGCGCGCGTGCCAAAGCAACGTATTCGCGGCATCGACGGTCTCGCCGCGGGCGCGGGCCGCTTCGTCGGTCACCCACGCGTTTTGCCGCCAGGTCGCGGAGGTCACCAGTTGACGCACGAGGCGTTTCACCGACCAGCCGTCGGCGCGGAAGCGGTGCGCCAGCCAGTCGAGCAATTCGGGATGGGTGGGCGGTGTGCCGGAGAAACCGAAGTCATCGGCGGAGGCGACGAGGCCTTCGCCGAAACACTGCTGCCAAATGCGGTTGGCGAGCACGCGGGAGGGCAGCGGATTATCCGCGGCCGTGAGCCAGTCCGCGAGCGCGAGGCGGCGGCTGGCCGGGCGCGCGCCGCCGGCGGTGAGATCGGCCGGCTCGCGGTGGAAGACGGTGAGGAAGCCCGGCTCGACCGTGTGCTTGGGTTGGTCGGCCTCGCCATTGGCCAGCACGGGCACGGCAGCCGGGTGATCGCGGTTTTCGGCCACGCCCAGCGTGGTGGTGAAAGCCGGCCGTCGTTTTTTGGCGCGGTCGATTTCTCCGGCCAGGCGTTTCATTTCCTGCTTCTCGGCGTCGGTCAGCGCCGCCTTGGCTTGCCGGTCGTCGAAGTCGCCGGCCGAGCCGCAATAAGCCGCGGCGAGCCGTTCTTTCACCTGGGGCAACACCGCCGCCTGGTCTTGCCGCAGGGCCGCGATCCGCTGGTCCGTCGCTGCCTGGCCGCGCCGGATTTCCTCCTGCGCCGGCGCGAGGTTGAGGGCCAGCGTGTCATTCCGCGTCACGCCGGCGAAAAAGGCGCGCAGCCGATAGTGGTCGTCGTGGGTGAGGGGATCGGTCTTGTGGTCATGGCAGCGGCAGCAGCGCAGCGTCATGCCGAGGAAAGCGGTGGCGGTGGTTTCCGCGAGGTCGGCTTCGAAAGCGGCGCGTTCGCGATGCTCCTCGCCGAAGAGCTTGGCGGAATTGTCCTGCGGCCCGAGACGGAGGAAGCCGGTGGCGATGAGGGCGTCCTGCTCGGCTTCGTCGCGCGGCGCGCCCGGCACGAGTTCGTCGCCGGCGAGTTGCTCGCGGAGGAAGCGGTCGAACGGCTTGTCCTGATTGAACGACCGCACCACGTAGTCGCGGAACCTCCAGGCGGCGGGGCGGAATTCATCCCAATCGTAGCCGTTGCTGTCGCTGTAACGCACGGTGTCGAGCCACATCCGCGCCCAGTGAATGCCGAAGTCGGGCGAGGCCAGCAATGTCTCCACCAGCCGCTCGTAGGCATCGGGCGCCTCGTCGTGGAGGAAAGCCTCCAGGAGTTTCTCCGCCGGCGGCAGGCCGGTCAGCACGTAGGCCAACCGCCGGGCCAGCGTGCGCCGGTCGGCCTCCGGCGCCGGGCTCAGGCCGGATTGCTCCAGTTTTTGCAAAATGAAGGCATCCACCGGCTGGCGGACCCAGGCGGGTGTCACGACCTCGGGCACGGGCGGCGACTGCACCGGTTGCAGTGACCACAGGTCCAGCCGCCGTCCTTGGAAAACCACCCGCACCGGATTCTCCACATCCGACCACGCATCGCCCGCCCGGGCCGTCATCGTCAGGCCGATCATCAGGAATGGCAATGCCCACAGCCGCGTCATGAGGCCGCATCCTACGCGCGCCGGCCGCGCCCGCCAGCACGGCGGCATCGGGGTTCCCATGAAGCAAAGACAGGTGCTTCTGTGGTTCTCCACTTTCCTTTTTCTATTCGTCGCCGGCAGGAAATTTTTTGCTGACGCGGGGACGCCTTCGCAGTAGTGTTCACTCATGAGTTTTGCGGAAGCTTTAGAGAAATTGCCCGCACTGATCGTGTCCGAGCGCGAGTTGTTGGTGCGCCGCATCTTGGAGTTGGACGAAGCCGCGGGCTGTCCGCCGAAGAGGAAGCGCTGGTGGAGCAACCTGCCCGTGCCTGCACACCCATAAATCAAGATTTGTGATATGTTACTTTCCAAAAAAATCCAAATACTTTTTGTGATATTGGTTCTGTCCAGTATCTCTGTGTTTTTGATAAAACATTTGGATAGAGACGACTCGGGGACAACACCGATAGCGCAGTCGGAAATTTCAAAGAGGCAGTTGGTTGAGCCTCATCAAATAAATGTAAATCAATCAAATACAGAGCCATCGATAGATTTGTTCCGTGATGATCCTGACTCTTTCTATCATAATTTGAGAATCAATTACAGGAATGAAAAACTCAGAGAGAAAATCTTGGAATTTGCGGCGCTTTTAATCAAAAGCGGAAATTTGGATGACCTGCACGCATTAATGTTAGTTTGCGATAACCCCGCAATCACACAAGAGCTATCTTTTCTAATGATAAGTGATACAATCCGTCTTGCCGGGCATAATATCACCCCTGAAAAATTAATCGCGTTTTCCTCTGCATGGAGCGAACAACCGGATGGTCGCAATATCCAGAAAATCTTATTACAAAAGGCAGGCCAACTGGGCGGCAGCAGCGTATTGCCCCAATTGCTCGGCAAATTTGATGATTCTATTTCTTCCGAGATCCTGGTTTCCACCGCCTACGGAGCCATCAAATCAGATGCCACAGGTGTGAAAAATTGGCTGAACTCTCCGCAGTCCGGAAGTTTGGCGCCCAGGCAACGAATCCACGTCTATCAGGAGTTGGTCCGCGAACTTCCGATTGGTTCGCTCGTGGATGACATCAGCACGATGTCATTCCCGGAGGAGGATCTTGATTCAGCGGCGCTGGGGGTGCTGGAAAGAGCCGCTATATACAAGGAGCCTCAGGAGGTTGCCGAATATCTCGGATCAGCGTCCAATCTCGGAGAAAAAGTCAAGAATGGCGCAGCAAGAAAATTGGCGGTTGGATGGGGCGGAAAGGATTTGCTCGCCGCCTCGGAATGGGTCAATTCCCTGTCCGTGGGCTCAATGAGGGATAATGCCATTTTTGGATTGCTTAATGCGATGAACAACCACAGGTTGAACAAAGCGGAATATCATCCGTGGATTGACAGCATCTCCGATCCCTCGATGCGGGAGCAGGTATCCCGCATGTATTCAATCGAAAAATGACATTGTCCCCCACTTTTGGTCTGCCTCGTCCGGTGAGCGTGTTTTCCCTTGGCGTCTTTACGCTTTGGCGTGAATTCTTTTCAACCATCAAAAAGACTCACGCCCGCTTCGCTCAAGTCACCAAGGCGCAAAGGAAAAGAGTTCTCAGCAGAACCTTTTTTTCAAGGCTCACCCGTTCCTCATTTCTCCAGCCAAATCCTCATGCGTTGCTGACAGGAGCGCCGTGATCTCCCCTTTGTTACCAGCTCTTTCGCCTCTTTCTATGATGTCGCGGGGGTGGTTTCCTTGGGCGGTTCCACCGAGGCGACCAACAGGGCGGAAAGTTCAATGACGGCATCGGCTTCGTTGTAAACCACGATGGTTCCTCCCTTTGGCGAGACATCGGCGAAGTCAGGGTGCTGCACCGGGAAGCCCCGGCCGTCGTTCATGCGGATCACAAACGGCTGAAACGGAGCGGCCCGGAGTCTTTGGCGAATGGTTTCTGTAAGAATAGTGTGTATTTGAAATAATTGTCCGTCCCGGACGGGAAATTAAACGGGAAGGGCGTGAAAGCCGCCGCCGCGCCTGCGGGCTTGCCGTGGCCGCCGGGAGGCCTATCTTGGCTGGCGATGACCCCAGGGTATCTCCAACGCCGCCGGTTTCTCCAGCAGATGGGCTGCGGGTTCGGCGCGCTGGCGTTGCAAAGTTTGCTGGCGGAGGAAGCCGCTGCGGCCCGGCCTCCCGCGGTGACGATCGATCCGGTGGAGCCGCACGCGCCGCGCCGTGCCGTTTTCACTCCGAAGGCGAAAAATGTTATTTTTCTCTACCTCGTCGGCGGGCCGTCTCACATCGACACCCTCGACTACAAGCCGGCCTTGGACCGGTTGGCCGGGCAAAAAGTGCCGGAGTCGTTGCGCCGGGCCGTGGAGGCCACGCGCTTCGCCAATGTCTTCACCGGTGCGGAGGACCGGATTTTGCCCAGCCCGTGGAAATTTCGCCCGCATGGCCAGAGCGGCCTGTGGGTGTCCGAGTTGCTGCCGCATCTGGCCCAACACGTGGACGACCTCTGCGTCCTCCACTCCATGCAGGCCGACAGCAACAACCACGGTCCCGCCAGCATCCAGTTCCACACCGGCGAGACGGTCGGCGGCAAGGCCAGCCTCGGCTCGTGGGTGACCTACGGCCTCGGCTCGGAGAACCGCAACCTGCCCGCCTACGTCTTGCTCTTCGAGGCCGGTCCGCTCGGCGGCGCGACCAATTACAGCAACGGCTTTCTGCCCGCCGCCTTCCAGGGCACGCGGCTGCGCGACACCGGCCCGCCCGTCGCCGATCTGCTGCCGCCCGCGGCCTTCGCGCCCGGTCAGCGCGCCTCGCTCGACGCCCTGCGCGCGCTCAACCTCCGCCACCGCGAGACCCGTCCCGGTTGGACGCCGCTCGACGCCCGCATCGCCAGCTATGAACTCGCCTGGCGCATGCAGTCCGCCGCGCTCGAAGTCGGCGACGTGGAGCAGGAGCCCGAACATATCCGCCGTCTCTATGGCCTCGATCATGCCGACAAGGAGACAGCCCGCTACGCCCGCAAATGCCTGCTGGCCCGGCGGCTCGTCGAGCGCGGCGTGCGTTTCGTGCAGGTCTATGACATGCACGAAAAGGACGGCTGGGACGCGCATAGCAACCTCAAGGGAAACCACGAGCACCACGCCCGCGTCGTGGATCAGCCCATCGCCGCGCTGCTCGCCGACCTCAAGCAACGCGGCCTGTTGGAAAGCACGCTCGTCATTTGCGGCAGCGAATTCGGCCGCACTCCCATGGCGCAGGACAAAAGCGGTCGCCAGCATAACTGCGCGGGCTTCACCGTGTGGCTCGCCGGCGGCGGCGTGCGGGCCGGCGCGCGTCTCGGCACCACCGACGACATCGGTCTCATGGCCGTGGACCACCCCACGCCCTTCCGCGACCTGCACGCCACCCTCCTCGCCGCGCTCGGCCTCAAACACGAAGACCTCTGGTTCGAAACCAGCGGCCGTCTCGAACGCCTCACCGGCGTGCAGAACAGCGCGTCCGTGATTCCGGGCGTGCTGGCGTGAGGGCGTGCCGGGGCGTGGTCTTGCGTCATCTTCAACCGTGATGCCGAGGCCACCGCGTCCAAAGAACGGTGGACATGCGACGGATCGTGACGAAATCGTTGCGTTGGGATGAATCCTTCCTCGCGAGTTGGAGCCACGGCTTTTCGTTTTTCCGCCGGATGGGGAATGCTGGTGGCCGGGCTCCTGGCGCTGGCGACGACGGCGGCGGCGCGCATCGAGCATGTCATCCACATCAGCGTCGATGGCCTGCGCGGCGACACCTTGCGCGCCTTGGTCAATGAGCCTGCCAGTCAATACCGGACATTCCGGCGATTATATATCGAAGGCGCGGTGACTTACAATGCGCGCTGCGATTACTCGCATTCCATCACCATCCCCAATCACACTTCGATGATCACCGGGCGGCCGGTGCTCGCCGAAGAGCCGCTGCCACCGGAAATCCAGCACGGGTATCTGACCAACTACACCATCGAAAGTCATCTGCTGCATGTGAACGGCTTCCCCACCGGCTACAAAGCCAGCACGTTCGACCGGGTGCATGACCGCGGCCGGCGCACCGGATTGTTTCTGAGCAAATCCAAGATGTCGATTTTCGACCGCAGTTATGGCCCGGAGCACGGCGCGCCCGACACCGACGGCGAGGACAATGGCCGCGACAAGATCGATCGCACGGTCATCATCGAGGATAACACGCCGGTGGTGGTGGCCAGCCTGATCAGCGAGATGCACGGCGATTTTCCCGCCTACACCTTCCTGCACTTGTGCGATCCCGATTACGCCGGCCACATCAGCGGCTGGACTTCGTTCAATTGGCGGCTCGCTGTCTTGAAGGCCGATACCCAGCTCGGCCTGTTGCTCGGCGCGCTCGATCTCCGGCCCGAACTCAAGGCCACCACCGCCATCGTCCTCACCGCCGACCACGGCGGCGGCGTGCCCGACTGGTCCCATCTCGACGCCACGGCCATCGAGAATATCACCATCCCCGTCATCCTCTGGGGTCCGGGCCTGCCGCGGATGACCGACGCCCACACGCTTTTCAGCAACCGTTTCGATCCCGGCGCCCGGCGGGTGAGCAACACCGACCCGCGCCAGCCCCTGCGCAACGGCGACACCGGCAACATCGCCATGGCCTTGCTCGGTCTGCCGCCCGTGGCCGGGTCGTTCCACCGGCCCGAATTCCACGCGCCGTTGGAAGTCATCCTGCCCGCGCCCAACGCGGCGGAAAGTCTCCTTACCGTGCGCTGGCCCGCTTATTTGCACGGCTGGACGCTCGAAGCCTCCGAGTCCTTGGGGGAAACCTCCTGGGCGGAGGTGACGCCGTCGCCCGTCGAAAGCCAGGGTTTTCTCATCCACACGGAAGCCTCCCCCCCGGACGGACGGCGCTTCTTCCGCCTGCGACCGCCCGAATGACGGGCGCGATCCACCGAAAATCCAGTTGGCAAGACCGCCCGACCTGCTAAGGTGCCATCCTTCCAAATCTGTTCACAACCCGTTTTCATCATGTCCCAGCATCCCAGTCTCAAGGCCTCGAAATCCGTCGGCAGCAAGCGCAGCGTTCTGAAACGCTATGAGCGCGTGAAGCTTCTGCAAGCCCGCGGCGTGTGGAAGGATGGCCGTTCACCTATCGGATTGCCCAAAACCAAGCCGGCCGAGTAAGTCCGGCGGCCGCCCGGCTTCGCGCCGGTCTTTTTCTTCGGAAAGAGACTCTGGGCGCGGAGAAGTTCCGCCGGGGGGCCGTGAGCGTCCCATTTCCTGGTCCAGGCGGCTGCGACATGCGCCGCCTTTTTTCGTTGTCCGATGCCGACGTCCATGCGCCTCAACCGTTTCCTGGCTTCCTGCGGCCTCGGCTCGCGCCGCGCCTGTGAGCAACTGGTCCATGATGGCCGTGTCTTTCTCAACGGCCGGGAGGTGCGCGACCTCGCCACGCGCGTGGAGGCCACCGACGAAGTCATCGTGGATGGCAAACCCGTCCAGGCGGCATCCGCCATCACCCTGGTGCTCAACAAGCCACGCGGTTTCCTCTGCACGCGCGCCGACGAGCAGGTGGAGGCGCGCGAGACCATTTATGAGCTGCTCCCGGCGCATTTTCGCAGTCTGCACTATGTCGGACGGCTGGACATGGACAGCGAAGGGTTGCTCATTCTGACCAATTCAGGCGAACTCACCGAGCGGCTCACCCACCCGCGTTTCGGAATCGAAAAGGAATACCTCGTCGCGCTCGACCATGTGTTCCAGGCTGAGGCGCACGGTCCCGTGTTGGAGCAGGGCTTCCCCATCGAAGGCGGCTTCGCCAAAGCCACCGCCATCGTCTCGATCGAGCCGCGCGTCGTCGCCCTCACGCTGACGCAGGGGATCAAGCGCCAGATCCGGCTCATGTTCGAGGCCCTCGGTTACAAGGTGAATCGGCTGGAGCGCGTGCGCATCGGCGCGCTGACGTTGCCCGATCTCAAATCCGGCCGCTGGCGGGTGCTCTCCGCCTCCGAGATCGCCAAACTGCTCGAAACGCCGCGTCCCCCCAAGCCGCGCCGGGTTGAGAAAACCGCGTCGCGCTCTGGCAGTTCCACCAATTCCGGCAAATCCACCCGTTCCGCGCCGCCGCCACGGCGGTCGTCTTCAAAAGCCGCCACCCCTCACCGGGGAGCGCGGGAGGATCAGGCAGGATTTCGCGACCCTCGCCGGGCGGCTTTGTCCGCGAGAAGCGCCAACACCACTCCTCGGCGCGCCCCGCAAGGTCGGGCGTCGCGGGGAGGCCGCCGTTCCTGATATGGGGTGGCGTTTCCCATGGGCTGGCCTTTGTCGAAGGGGCGTCTTTTTCAGGCGGCTGCTGGGCGCGGCCGCGATGCTGATGCTGTGGGGAGCGGGCACATTGCGAGCGGAAGAACCGCCGGGCCTGCGCGTGCGGGAGGGAGTTTTCTACCACGAAGGGCAGCGCTGCCGCGCGCTTGGGGTGAATTATTTCGATTGTTTCACCCGCACGCTCGTGGAGGACGAAACGGAGGCCCGCCGGGCGCAGGAGCGTTACGAAGGGGGATTCCGCGAACTCCGCGCTTTCGGCATCCCGTTCGTGCGGTTCAATGCCGGCGGATTTTACCCGAAAGACTGGCGGCTTTACCAACGCGATCCCGAGGCTTATTTCGCCCGGCTGGACGCGCTGGTGAAGGCAGCGGAAACCCACGGCCTGGGGCTGATCCCTTCGCTCTTCTGGTCCTTCTTCACCCCGCCCGTGCTGGCCGGGGAACCCTTGGCCGCGTGGGGAAAGCCGGACAGCCGGACGCACGCGTTCATGCGCCGCTATGTGCGGGAAGTCATTGGGCGTTACCGCCATTCGCCCGCCCTGTGGGCCTGGGAATTCGGCAACGAATACAATCTGGACGTCGATTTACCCAACCAACGGGAGCTGCTGCGCCGGTGGTATCATCCGGCCCTGGGGATGCCGCCTGAGCCGGGCGCGGACGACGTGTTGACCAGCGCGTCCGTGCGCACGGCTTGGCGGGTTTTCGCGGAAGCCGTCCGCGAGCAGGATCCTGAGCGCCCCGTCTTCACCGGCAACGCCCTGCCCCGTTCCGCCGCGTGGCATCTGGAGCACGAGCAAAGCTGGGCGGCGGATACCACGGAACAGTGGACCACGGCCCTAATCGCTCAAAATCCTCCCTCCTTCAGCGCGCTGAGTCTGCATTTCTACCCGTTTCACAAAGAAGGCGGTGTGGGCCTGACCGACGACCCGTTGGGCACAACCTTGGCCGCTTGCGCGGCGACCGCCCGGCGCACCGGCCAGCCCTTATGGATCGGCGAATTCGGCCCCGCGCCGGACGCCGATGCCACCACCCGCCGCGCGCAATTCACCACCCTCCTGCGCCTGCTGGAAAAACACGACGTCTCCCTGGCCGCAGCCTGGGTCTATGATTTCCCCGCGCAGCCGGAAAACAACCTCACGGCGACCGGCCCGCACCGCGCCCTGCTGGAAGCCCTCCGCGACACCAACGCCCGCTGGCGTTTGCCCGCGCCGCAATGAGTGACGAATTCCCCTCGGACGCGCGGGCGGACGTGTCACGTTCTTTGGCAATGATTTTGCAACCAAACTTCCGCCTCCCGGACGAAGATCAGGGCAGCCGGCGCATCTCCACGGATTCAATGAGGAGTTGGCTTTCCGGCGGAAGTTCGCACCCGCTGATGGAGAGTTGACCCTGCTCCCAGTCCGGCCGGCCGGAGGACAGCTCGGATTTCTCAAAAACCGGCTGACCGTTGATCATATAGGTCAATCCGTTGGCATCGCGGCGCAGCAACAGTTCGACCGCGCCATTGGCATTGGATGACGATGCCACGAAAACGCGTGGGGATTCCTGCTTGTTGAAGGAATTCAATCCCAAGGATCCATGAACGCCATCCGGCCCCAACTCCGCCACCACCGTCAGGGCGGAGAAGGCGCTCAAAGGATCGAAGCCGACATTGAGGAGCAGTTGCGGCCGATCCGTGGGCTGGTGACCGGTGATGCCGAGCTTCGCCCTGATCTCAAAATGCGGTCCGGTGGCCAGCGGATAAGCCAGCAGGCGCACGCCCGTGGGTGAGCCTCCGGTGCCGGTCAAACCGGTGGCGGCCTCGACCGCCCAGTCGCCTTGCAGCCAATCCCAATGATTGGGTTGATCCACGGGAAGCTTGATCCATTGCCCCTCAAGATAATCCCGCAGCAACTCCGCGGCTTGCAGCCGGCCTTCGCCGATTTCCCGCAGCCAGTCGTCGCCGGTGAATTGTTCGAGCCATTCTTTCCAGAGCGTCACGGCTCCCGCCGCCTCCCTGGTCACTTCCAGAGCGGCGGCTTTCCGAGCCGTTTCGCCTTGCGGGCCGCCGAACATCGCCAACTCGCCGATGATCTTGAACCGCGTGGTGGCGAGATACTCCATCTTGCGGTCCACCGCCGTGGTGAAGCGGAGCTTGTTCGCCATCAAGGCCTCGTAGCCGGCGGCCCAATCCCGGCAGAGCCAACTGTGCAACATGATGAAGGAACGGGCGTCCGCCCTGCGCTTTTCCGTGGTGGCGGCGGCCATCTCCAAGGCATTGAGCGCTTTCACCCGTGGGATCACTTCCGGGTCCGTATAAACTTTGGCAAATGTTCCATCATCGAGAGTGACCAGGTCGATGGCATCGAAGAATCCTTTCGGGAGATCGGTATCAAAACGGCCGGTGTCCATGCAAGCCAGCGCAAACTTCATCATGATCTCACGGCTGCCGCCCCAGCGCGGCCGCATGGCGGTCAGATACGCGCGGATGGCGTCGTAATAATCGCAACAGATGGCCATGGAACGGTCGAACCAAAGACGCTCGTTTTCACCGGGCAAGGCTCCCAGCCCCATGACCACCTTGATCATCTCGGCGGCCGCATAGGGCTGGTCCGGCCGCGCTTTCCAGGCGGTCGTCAACAGACGCCGGGCTTCGCCCAGATGTCGGTGAAATTCCTCGAAGGCTTCCGGATTCACCGTATGGGCCCAGCCCGAGCCCCGCCGTTCCCAGGCCGTGGTGATTTCGATTTTTCCTTCCATGGTATCGATCATCCAGACCGGAACGGATCCGGCTTCCCTCAGCTTGCCCGGAAGATCGCGCGTCACGGAACGCTTCGCCGGCAACATGCCCAGATGGCGATAAAGCAGACCGGGACTCGATGCGGTGTAACATGCGGATTTTCCCAAATCCACCGTCCAGCCGATGAACTCCTCGAAGGTCTGTTGCTTGAAAGCCAGGAATTCCTCATCGGTAGGGTAGTCCTTGTAATCCATCACCAGCGGCAACGCGGCGAAACGCAGCAGCGCGGGATCCAGCTTGGAGTTACGGATCCGCCGGTAGGCCTCCCTGATGGTGGCCATGTCCCGCGACGAATTGAAGGTGTCGGTGAAGGCGCCGTCCCATGCCTCGTGCATCAGGATCCACGGATCGTCACAACCGGCTTCGCGCAACGGCCGCGCGGAATGCCGCACCTCTGGTAGCCGCGTCCAACCCGAGCGCCAACAGAGCCGAGGCAGCCGCTCTTTGAGAAAAGCCCAAGCCTCGTCCTGCCAAGGCTTTCCTTCCCAATCCTTGCTGATCGCGGGCCGCAGGTGGGCTTCAAACCAAGCCATGTCCTCCTGAGCCCAGGACCGTTGCGAGGGAGCGTCCGGTTTGACGACCAAAGGCGCCGTCAAGGAAGGCGGCGGGACGAAAGGAACGATAGTGCGTGGCAGGGGCGCCGCCACCAGCACGCCGGAACCCAGCACGGCGGAGAACAACCAACGGAGCGTCGCCAACATGCCGGAACGTTTCTTTCTTGCCTTGGGCGGTCAAGCTCTTGTTGAAGAAGGACGATTAATGCCATATCCCTCCCGAGGAAATGCCTAACGGATATCAACGTTTGGTCGCGTGTCGCCGAACCGGTTCAGAGCCGTTTCATGCGAAAGGCGCGGCTCTCGGCGTCAATCTTGCCGATTTCTGGGGGTGGAGCACCTCCGATCTCGTCAGCAATGCGACGCGGGGCAAGGTCGCCGAGTTCTTGGTCGCCTGCGCGCTTGGCCTTGCCAAGCGGCAAGAAGTGCGTGACGAATGGGCGCCGCATGATCTCGAAACCGACGAGGGGATTCGCATCGAAGTGAAGTCCGCGGCCTACCTTCAGTCGTGGCGCCAATCCCGCCCTTCCCCAATTTCGTTCTCCGTGCGGGCCACGAAGAAGTGGGATCCTGCCACGAGCCAACTTTCGAAGGCACCCTTGCGAACGGCCGATGTTTATGTTTTCGCCCTGCTCGCGCATCAGGACAAGGCGTCGATCGATCCACAGGACGTGAGCCAGTGGATTTTCTTCGTGGTTCCCACGTGTGAACTCGATAATCGGCAACGCAGCCAACACTCAATCACGCTGAAGTCCCTGCAAGCCCTCGCCGGGCAAGGGGTGACGTTCGATTTTCTGCCGACAGCGGTGGCTTCGGCGTTCGCGCGTCAGAAGAGGGGAAAAGAACTGGCAAGATTAATCGGATGATTCTTATGTTCACAATATCGCAGTGCGTCACCACAGCTTTGAATCCAAATCAGAAAGCGGCAGACCCACCAAATAATATAAAGGGACAAGCATGGATGACGCTCGGTTAAGCAGTTTTTTGGAAGTGCGAATAATAATTTATTAAGGAGTTACGAGCCAAAATAGGCCTTAACCGAGTGCTACTCGGGACAGGCATTCTATGGTCCGTAGAAATGATTTTTTGAACAAAAATGAACTTCGACTTTTTTGCGCGCGCGTCTTGTTGGCGTCGGCGGCGTGCCATTCCCAGTCCAGCCAGCATTAGCAACACGACCGTCGAGGGCTCCGGCACCGGAGAATATGTCAATATATATCTTCCTGAATCGTTATCATTATTGGTATAAATGGCGGTAAAATAATCGTCAAACACATCGCCAGTCAGTCCGCTTCTTCCCTCTGCTGTCAAAATGCCCGCATCCCATAAATCACTCCACGTGGCATAGGTTATGGTTGAGTGTTCATTTGATATTAATAGTATTCTATGATCGGACGATACATCTTGATCTTTTGAACATAGTTCAATATAACTTCCTGATGGTCCTGAAAAATTAATACGAAGAGTATTGTCAGGACTGCCATAACCCTGCAAAACCATGCCGCCCTGATAAAAGGGCTCAAATGGAACCCCTCGAGCGATAATTCTTCCATCATTAATGTTAATGGTGGAAATTGACGGCCCACTGGGAGAGCCCATGATCAGGGTGGATCCAATATTTACCTCTGATTGCCCGGCCACCGTTAGCGTGGCAAGGCTCTGGCTGGCTGAACCTACCCCTAAGTAGGAGTCCGGCATAGAAAAAAGAGCGCCATTCCTCAAAGTCACTTCGCCATCCTTGATGGTATTTATTATAGGACCGGATCCCTGAAGCGCTAAGGACAGATTTAGTTCCGACCCTCCATCAATCTCTATTTCTCCTCCTTTATCCACAACGAAGTGTCCATAATATCGTAAAGATACGACAACTAAATCACCGTTGCCGATTAGCGCTGCCTCTCCATCCCCTACACGTGGCACGCTGTTGCCATCCCAATTGGAAGCTCTATTGTAAGGGAAATCCCACCACTCACCATTCTCAGGTGGACCGGTGTTGCCTCCCACCCATATAGCTCCGGGCAGTGTCTGAATGATTAGTATAAAGAAAACCTAATATTGAGGATGGCGCATCATGATTTAAATTATTCGAACATGAATAAATCACTTGAATTTTGCAGTGTAAAACGGCAATAACGCATAATTTATTATGGCATTTCCGTTTAAATGATACTTTTTTTGTGCGCCAATAGCAAGCGCAAAATAGCTAAGCCGCAACAGACCTGTTGACTCAAAAAGGATGATACCGGCAGTCCAAGGAGATGCCGATGAGTAAAAAGTAAGAGAAGAGATGCTGCCACGGTTGCGGCAGCGGTATGCCCATCGCGGATGCCGGGGCGTTCGCGCCTGATCGACGAGTTGTGCGAGCAGTTCGGCTACAGCCGCAAACACGCGATCAAATTGCTGGGAGCCAAGGCTGGCTGGGGCGGTGATCCCTCCAAGGCCAAAGAGAGGACGGCACTTTATGGTAACAGGAGTGCTGTGGGCGATGTAAAAGCGCAAAGGACAGGCATTCTGTATTTGTTCCGCGGCTCACGTAATTGCGGTCGCGCGTGTCTCAGTCGGAGGTTCGATTGCGTTCATTTAAACATGAATGGAAAAAAGGAACTGCGCATGGACGCCAATATACGCTCATGATCAGGAAGTAACGGAAATTTTCTGATTCACCCGCCAGGTGGCGTCGGAATAATTGCTAAAATTATTGAGTATCAATAATTCATCTGCGTATATTGGCGTTCATCCACGGTTTTTTGAGTTGAAGAATTCCAATCTGAAGACGGCGACTCTCCCGTCCGAGGACACGCTTGGGGGGCCTACGCCATTCCCATCAAGACGATCCGGTGAACTATCGCGGTCGCAGCCGCTGGCTGAATTCTTCGATGGCCGCTTCCTCCAGCCCACTGTTTCCCAACGCCTGCAGGGCGGTGTCTTGCTCACCGAAAGCCCGCCATGCGTCGATGGCGCGGCGGGCGGCGCCGCGGCGCAGGTTTTGATCGCCGATGCTGAGCGCCCAGGCCCAGGCGCTTTCAGGATCGTCGCGGACGATGGCGGTCACCAGCCGGTCCGCGGCCAGGTCGCGGCCTTCGCCGGCAGGGAGGGTGGCGATCCATTGCGAGGTCGCATGGGCATCATAACCGGCCCATTTCTCTGCGATGCCCGACCACGCTTCCTGCTGCGCCGCGCCGGGGTCGAGGCCCTGAGCCCAGGCGATGGCTTGCTGCGGATCGGTTTCCGTCAGGGAGGAGGCGAGGGTGCGGGCTACTTGTTTGTTTTGCGCGGCGCCAGCGTTTTCCGCATCCAGGCCGGAGGCAAAACGGGTGTATAATTCCTGCGCCTGCGCCGGGTCCACATTCGAGAGGTTCTGCACGATGGTTCCAAGCACGGCGGAGCGTTCGCCGCCGCCAAGCGTTTCCGCCCACGCCAAGGCGGCTTTGGTGTCCTGATGAGCCCATGCGCCCGCGACTTGACGCGCGAGTTCCTGGCGCTGCTCCGCTTCGGTGATCGTGGAGAGATGGCGCGCGGCGGCGGCCGGATCGTTCTGGGCCCAGGTGTTGAGCGCGGAAGAAAGTGCTTGCCGGCGCAGGTCGGGGGTTTCCAGGCTTTCGGCCCAGGCGATCGCGCCTTGCGGGTCGCTGCGTCCCAATTGATGCGCGAGATTGGCCGCCTGATGCGGTTTCTGAGAGGAGGGTTGGAGGCGGGCGAAAAGCTCGCGCGCCACTTCGGCGCCGAGCGCCCAACTGTTGTTCAGCGCCTGTTGCAGCACCTCCTCGCGCAACCCGGGCGATTTGATGTTGTCGATGATCTCCAGCGGGCGGTTCGTGCTGTTCAGGCCGTTATTTCCGATCACGGATTGGTAAACGGCCTTGGCGACCGAGGGCGGCAAATGCTCCACCGCTTCCAATAACTGTTGCCGCTGGGTGGCGGTCGCATTCTGGCCCATCTCGCGCAGCATGGCCTGCTGATCATTGGCACGCGTCGAGGCGAGGGCATGGGTCAGCGCCGCGTCAAAATCCTGGCGCGCCCACGCCTTGACCGCGGCGGCCACGGCCTGGGTGCGGGAGGCGGCGAATTCCGGCTGCTCCACCAGGGCCAGCACCCGCTGCGGATCCTCGGCGGCCAGGCTGCTGAGCACTTGGGAGAGCGCTTGCCGTCTTTCGGCGGGATTTTTCAACCCCTGGCTCCAGGCGAGGGCGGCGGCGGGATCGGCGTTGGCATACGCCGTGGCGAGTTGTGTCACGATCTGGGCGCGGAAATCTCCGTGCGGCAAACCATCGACCGCTTGCAACGCGGCGGCCTGATCGCTCTGGAACCATTGCTGCATGATGGGGCCGACGCTCCACGAATGCCGCCGGGTGGTGGCGTCTTCCTGCGCCAGTGCCAGCGCCCGGGCCGGATCGGTCTCCGCCAGGGCATTGAGCACCGCCTGTTTGGCCGCATGGGCATACGGCCCGCCCTCCGCCGCCCGCTGCCAGGCTTGGTCGGGATCGGTGAGCGCCAGCGCGCGTAGTGACAGGCTGGCTGCGAAATGGCTGTGCTGCTCGCTCAATTCCCCCTTGAGCATGGCCTGATAAAGATTCTCCGGATCAAGTTCCGCCCATCGCTCGAACATGGCCATGACCGTCATCCACTGGGAAGGATCGGCCCCCAGGGTGATCTGCTTCATGTCCTGGGACAGGCCTCGCACGTCGTCGAGCGACAACCCGGCGATGAGCGACGTCAGGTGGCTGCGTTCTTTGGCCGAAGATGCGCCCCGCAGCCGGCGGAAAAACTCTTTTGGCGAAGCCAGCAGGTCTGCCCGAGCCCGGGCGTCATCCGTGGAGAGAACTGACTCCGTGTCGGGCGTGAATTGCGCGGGGAGCGGGCTCCCGGCTCCCTCGCGGTCGGTCGTGGCCGCCCCTTGCTGCCGCCACTGCATGACGCCCATGCCAGCTCCGAAAGAAACGACACCGATGAAAATGGGCAGGAACGATGATGGGATTTTCATATTCAGCGGGGATAGCGGTTCATCAACCCATCCCGTGCCGACTTCATTGATGCAACCGGAAACCTTGTAGGGAGCAGACACTCGCCCCGTGAGGCGATCCTTTCGGCGTGGCTTGAGGGAACACGTCGACCATCCGGGGCGGTTGCAGTCCAGACTGTGAGCATGGAAGCTGCCAAGTTTGGCTTTGCCTTGAATCCAAATCAGAAGGCGGC
>CAZQUC010000029.1:12547-18154 GCA_964596095.1 uncultured Enterobacteriaceae bacterium | reverse complement strand
TTTCCTATTTTTCAACCATGTCCCTGCTTTCCGCCACCGACCTTCAAGTCCACTTTCCCGTTCGCGGCGGGGTGCTCTCGCGCACCCAGGCGTGGTGCCGGGCGGTGGATGGGGTGTCCTTCGACATCAAATCCGGCGAGGCTTTGGGGCTGGTCGGCGAATCCGGTTGCGGCAAGACCACGGTCGGCAAGGCGCTGGTGCGGTTGCTCAAGCCAACGGGCGGCGCGATCCGCTTCGATGGCGCGGACCTCACGCGGGCGGGCCGACGGGAATTGAAGCCGCACCGGCGGCACATGCAGATGGTGTTTCAGGATCCGGCGGAATCGCTCAATCCCCGCCACAGCGTGCGCGACATTCTGGAAGAGCCGTTGATCATCCACAAGCTCGGCACTCGTGAGGAGCGGCGGCAAAAGGTCAACGGGCTGCTCGACAAAGTCGGGCTGCCGGCCACGGCGGCGGACAAGTTTCCCTTCGAGTTTTCCGGCGGCCAGCGCCAGCGCATCGGCATCGCGCGCGCCATCGCGCTGGAGCCGAAGCTCATCGTCTGCGACGAAGCCGTCTCCGCGCTCGACGTCAGCGTGCAGAGCCAGATTTTGAATCTCCTGCTCACCCTCCAGCGTGATTTCGGACTGAGTTATTTGTTCATTTCCCACAATCTCGCGGTGGTCAAGCATATGAGCGACCGGGTGGCCGTGATGTATCTCGGCAAGATTGTGGAGTTGGCCTCCGCGGAGCAGATTTACCGCGAGCCGCGTCACGCCTACACCAAAGCGCTCTTGGCAGCCAACCCCGTGCCCGACCCTGCGGCGGCGCGAGAAAAAGTCATTCTGGCCGGAGATGTCCCGTCGCCCATCGACCCGCCACCCGGCTGCGCCTTCGGCGCGCGTCTGCATCACCCACGCTACCCCGAGACCATCGGCCGGCCTCTTCCGCTGGAAGAGGTCTCGCCCGGCCACTGGGTGCAACGTTGCCCGTGCTGCACGGTGTAGTGCTTCAGTGTTTCATAAAATCTCAACCTAAAATCAACGCTGAGATGATGTTATTCCAATCATTTCAGAGCGAAGGATGGAGCGCAGCGGGTGTGGCGGGTCTGCCTACGAACGCGCTGCCGTTACCCTGAGTGCAGTCTTGAATGCTACAAATAGTGAGGCCGCCAATCGGCAATTCTTGGAAAAATTGCCGTGGGTGTCACTTTTTCTCCTCTGATACTTGATTGGTGAACAGGTCAGTGAGGTAACCGGGGGTCAGCACTTCGGGTGTGATGATAGGGTCGTCCTGGCCGGGCACGTAGAGAACATTGACGGGGATGGCGGCGCGGCCGAGGGCGGCGAGGGCGGCTTCGATGGCGGGATCGGGCTTGGTTTTGTCGGCTTTGAGCAGGACGATGCCGCGCTGTTTGATGAGATCCCGCACTTCCTTGGTGTAGGCCACTTTTTTGTTTTGCTGGCAGGTGGCGCACCAGCGGGCGGTGAAGTCGATGTAAACCGGCGTGCCCTCCTCGCGCAACTCTTGGACGCGGGCTTCGCTCCACGGTTCCCAGGTGATTTCATCGGACGCGGATGGGCCGGTGGTGGCGTAAACGCCCGCTGCGCCGATGGCGAGGGCAAAGGCGCGCGCGATCCAACGGCGGCGGACCGGAGCCATCGGCCCCCAGCGTCCAAAGATCCAGAACGCCAGCGCGACCATCACGAAGCCGATGATGACGAGATACAACACGTCGGGATCGATATGCGCGGAATACACCCAGTAGAAATACCCGGCGGCGCCGAAGAGGAGAAAGGCGAGCGCTTGTTTGAAGGATTCCATCCACGGTCCGGGGCGGGGGAGTTTTTCAGTCAGACGCGGGAAGGCGGAGAGCAGCAGATACGGCAGCGCGAGGCCCAGCGCCATGACGGTGAAGGCGAGGAAAAATTGCCAGGCGGGCAAGGTGACGGCGGTGCCGATGGCCGGGCCGAGAATGGGGGCGGAGCAGGGCGTGGCGGCCACGGTGGCGAGCGCGCCGGAGAAGAACGTGCCGCTCAGTCCTTCCTTGTGCTGCAAGTTCCCACCGAGAGTGGTGGCGGACGCGCCGAACTCGAACACGCCAAACATCGCGAGGCCAAAAACCAGAAAAAGCATTACTAACCCCCACACAAACCACTTGTTCTGCAATTGATAACCCCAGCCGATGTCCGCGCCGCTGGACTCACGCACGGCCAACAGGATGCCGCTGAGCAACCAGAAGGAAAGCAGCACGCCGAGCGTGAACAGCAGGCCGTGCAGGATGATTTTCTTTTGATCCTGTCCAGACTGTTGAGCGAAGCCCATGATCTTCAATCCGATGACTGGAAAAACGCAAGGCATGAGGTTGAGGATCAAACCTCCAAAGAAAATCGCGACCAGGATGCCGAGAAATTTTCCCCACGGCAACGGCGGGGCGGGGGCTTTTTCCAACGGCACGGCGTCCAAGGTCAGTGCCTGGCCACCTTCGAGGACCAATTGGCCGGAGAGGGTCTTGCCGATGGTGAGGGCTTGGCCGAAAGCGTCCTTTTCTTTGATGGGGAGGCTCAGGCGGAGCGCGCCATCTTCCGTCTGCACAGGAGCGGGAAAGACCGGGCCAAGAAAGCGATCGGTGGCGACGAAGGCGGCGGTCGCGGGCAGAGCGGTTCCGGATGGCGGAGTGGCGCGCAGGGTGATGGTGGCGCCTTCGCGAGTGGCGGACAGCTTCCATCCGGTGGGCGGCACGGGCTGGCGGGCGCGGGCGGCGGCGAACCAGTCGGCGCGGGCAGGGTCGGGCACGGCGGCCGCGGCAACGGGCAATTCGAGTAAAAATTTCCCGTCTTCGTTGATGCACACCTCTTCGCAAATCTGCCATTGTGCATGAGCTTCGAGGGTGATGGTCGATCCCACTTCCAATGCCACGGCTGGGGTGATCTCCACCAGCAGGGCGACCTCGCCACTGTAGGATTGGCGCGGCTCGTCGAACATCGTGATCAATTCCGGCACCGGCCATTGGATGGGGCCGGCCTGGAAGCCCTCCGGCAGCTTCCAGGAAATCGAAGGGCCATCCTCGACGTTGGCGGAATTCACATAGTAACTATGCCAGCCGGGGAGATGCTTGAGTTGCAAGGCCACGGTGAACGGTTGACCGGGCGCGAGAGCGGAAACTTCGGAGATGAGCGCGGCTTCGCTGCGGCCCGCTTTGCCGCCTCCGCTTGCCTCGGTGGCGGTGGAGAAACCGAAATCATCCTGAGCACGCGCGCCGGCTCCGGCGAGCAGCACGGAGACGACCATGAACAAACAACGACCCAGCCGGAACAGAACGGAAGACGACATACGCGGAGAAAGCGGCGCGAGGACGGGGATTTTTCCAATGCACCCTCACCGGAGCGTCGGCCCGGCATGGCATCCTCCCCGCTTTGGCCGGTCATCATGCGCGTTCCGGCGCTTCCTGCCAGCGGAAGTTGCCTCGCCGGCGATCCCGCGCGCCTCCACTGCGACCGATGAGGCCGTGCGGCGGCCATGCGTGATTTTGCCAGTTGAGCCGGTGGCTTCGTTTGTTTAGCCTGTCGCTCAGATCTCTCCCGTTTTCACCCCGTTTTCCGCTCATACCCCCCATTTTCCAAACCCACATCATGTCGCAAAAAATCGAATCCGCCCTTGTTGAGAACCGTGTTTTCAAACCCTCCGCGGCCTTTGCCAAACGGGCGCGTGTCTCTTCGCTGGCGGACTATCAAAAGCGCTATGCCGCCTCCATCAAGAACCCTGCGAAGTTCTGGGAGGGCGAAGCCAAGGAGTTGCTCTGGCAGAAAAAATGGACCAAGGCGCTGGAGTGGAAGCCGCCGTTCGCCAAATGGTTCGTCGGCGGCCAGCTCAATGTGGCGGAGAATTGCGTGGACCGTCATGCGGCGGATCCGGCGCGTCGCAACAAGGCGGCCATCATTTGGGAAGGGGAGCCGGGCGATGTCCGCACGCTGACTTACCTGCAATTGCAACGCGAGGTGAACCGCGTGGCGAACATGCTGAAGGCCAATGGCGTGAAGGCCAAGGACCGCGTCATCCTTTACCTGCCGATGGTGCCGGAGGCGGCCATCGCCATGCTGGCCTGCGCGCGGCTCGGCGCGGTGCATTGCGTGATCTTCGGCGGCTTTTCGGCGAGCGCCATTTACGACCGCATTCTCGACTCCAAAGCCACCTATGTCATCACGGCCGATGGCGGCTGGCGGCGCGGGAAGATCGTGCCGCTGAAGGATAACGTCGATGCCGCACTCGCGATGGGCGAGACCTCCGTGAAGCGAGTTATTGTGCTCAAACGCACCGAGCAGGAGGTCCACATGACGGTGAGCCGCGACGTGTGGTGGCACGACGAGATCGCCGACGTGGATGCCGTTTCGGAAGCGAAGGGATTCGACGCCGAGCATCCGCTTTACATCCTCTACACCTCGGGCTCGACCGGCAAGCCCAAGGGCATCCTCCACACCACCGGCGGGTATCTGACCGGCGTGTATGCCACGACGAAATACGTCTTCGACCTGCGCGACGAGGACATCTTCTGGTGCACGGCCGATATCGGCTGGGTGACCGGCCACAGCTACGTGGTGTATGGGCCGCTCGCCGCAGGCGCGACCGTCTTCATGTATGAGGGCGCGCCGGACACGCCGCATTTCGGGCGGTTCTGGGAAATGATCGAGCGGCACCGCATCAGCATCCTCTACACCGCGCCCACCGCCATCCGCGCCTTCATCAAATGGGGCGACGAGCACGTCAGCAAATTCGATCTCTCCTCGCTGCGCCTGCTCGGCACCGTCGGCGAGCCGACCAATCCCGAGGCGTGGATGTGGTATTACAACAAGATCGGCGGCGGCCGTTGTCCGGTCGTCGATACGTGGTGGCAGACGGAAACCGGGATGCACCTCATCTGCCCGCTCCCCGGCGCGACCCCGCTCAAGCCCGGCACGGCCACACGGCCGTTCTTCGGCATCGACGCCGCCATCGTCGATGAGCACGGCCAGGAATGCGGCCCCAACGAAGGCGGCCGCCTCGTCATCCGCCACCCGTGGCCCGCCATGCTGCGCACGCTCTGGGGCGACAAAAAACGCTACGCCGACACCTATTGGAAGACATACAAACAACAGGGCTGGTATCTCACCGGCGACGGCGCGCGCAAAGACAAGGACGGCAATTTCTGGATCGTCGGTCGGCTTGACGATGTGCTCAATGTCTCCGGCCACCGTCTCGGCACTGCGGAAATCGAGAGCTCGCTCGTCGCCCATCCCGCCGTGGCCGAAGCCGCCGTCGTCGGCCGCCCCGACGAAATCAAGGGCCAGGCGCCGGTCGCCTTCGTCACGCTCAAGTCGGGCCAACACGCCAACGAGGAACTGGCCAAGGCGCTGAAAAACCACGTCGCAAAAGAAATCGGCGCCATCGCCAAACCCGATGACATCCGTTTCACCGCCGCGCTGCCCAAGACCCGTTCCGGCAAGATCATGCGCCGCCTGCTCAAGGAAATCTGCGCCAGCGGCGAGATCAAAGGCGACACCACCACGCTGGAGGATTTCTCCGTCGTCGCCAGCCTCGCGCAGCAGAGCGGGAAGGATGAAGGGTAGAAGACGTGTTGCCCTCCCATGA
>CAZQUC010000029.1:8529-12447 GCA_964596095.1 uncultured Enterobacteriaceae bacterium | reverse complement strand
ATGCTGAAACCATCCACCGTCACCGCTCCCGCCGAATTGCTGGCCCACCTTGTGGGGGCCTGGCCGGAGGTGAAACGCACGCGCTTGAAGCAGTGGCTCAAGCACGAGGCGATCACGGTCAATGGGCGGCCGGTCACGCAGTTCAACCATCTGCTGGTGCCGGGTGATGTGGTCGCCATCCGTGCCGGCAAGGACGCCGCGCCGCGCCTCGTGTTGCCGGGTGGGATCGGGATCATCTTCGAGGATCAGGACCTGATCGTCATCGACAAACCCGAGGGCTTGCTCAGCATCGCCAGCGTGGCGGAGGAGGAGAAGACTGTTTATTTTTTGCTCACCGCTTACTTGCGCGGCCAGCACCTCCGCCATGTCGGGCGGGTCTGGATCGTCCACCGGTTGGACCGCGAGACCTCCGGCCTGATGGTCTTCGCCAAAAACGCCGCGGCCAAAAGTTTCCTCCAGACCCATTGGGACGAAGCGGAGAAATGTTACGAGGCCATCGTGGAAGGGCGGCTCGCGTCCGATCACGGCACGTTCGAGTCCGATTTCGACGAAACCAACCCCTACCGCGTGCGCAGCGTGCCGGCGGGGGAGCACACACGTCATGCGGTCACGCATTTCCGCGTGCTGGCCCGCAGCCCGTGGCACAGCCGGGTGGCCGTCACGCTGGGCACCGGCCGCCGTCACCAGATCCGCGTCCATCTCAGCGAAGCGGGCCACCCTGTGGTCGGCGACAAAAAATATGGCTCGACCACCGATCCCGCCAAGCGTCTCGGCCTCCATGCCGTCTCGCTGCGGCTGACGCATCCCACCACCGGCCGGCCGCTGCATTTCACCTCGCCGCTGCCCTCGAATCTCGCCGACTTGGTTCGCCCCCCGCGAAAGCGCCCCTCCGCCACGTGATCCGAGCCCGGGGAGAGCCAACCAATCATCCTTCCTCAATGCCCTCCATCCGGGAAAACCTCACATTGCCAGCGCTCGCCACCCCCTCTAGCCTTGCCTTCTCATGAAACTCCGCATTGCCTTTTTCTTCGTGCTGCTCGGTGTCCCGCATCTGGCTTCGGCCGCCGAGACCGCGCCGCCACGGCACATTTTTGACGGCCAAACTCTCAAGGGATGGAAAGGCGTGGACGGCCTGTGGAAGGTCGAGGACGGCGCCATCACCGGCGAGACGACCGTCCCCAATCAAGTGCCGCACAACACCTTCCTGGTGTGGGAAGACGGCGGACTCGACGACTTCGTGTTGACCTTCGACTACCGGATCGTCGGCGGGAATTCCGGCGTGCAGATCCGCTCGTGGCCCATCCCGGGCACGTCGCCGGAGGAGTTCCGTTTCGGCGGGTATCAGGCGGACATTGACAGCGGCGCGACCTACTCCGGCATCGTCTATGAGGAAGGCGGCCGCGGCATCGTGGCCAATCGCGGCCAGAAAACCCGCCTCTCGGCCGGGGAGGACGGCAAGACGAAAATCGAAGTGCTGGAGCGCTTCGCGCAGGCCGCGGATTTGGAGAAGGGGATCAAAAAAGAGGATTGGAATTCCTACAAGATCGTCGCCACCGGCAACACCCTCACCAATTACATCAACGGCGTGAAAAGCGCGGAAGTGATCGACGACCAGCCGGAAAACGCCCGCCGGAGCGGCGTGCTTGCGTTGCAAATTCATCGCTGGGAGACGCCGATGAAGGTGCAATTCAAAAACATCCAGCTCCAGCGGTTGCCGTTGCAGGACCAGAAAAAGATCGCCTTTTTCGCCGGCCGTCCGAGCCACGGCCCCGGCGAGCACGAGCACCGCGCGGGCTGCCTGCTGCTGGCGGAGCAACTCAACAAATACTTCGGCGACAAGGTGCTCGCCACCGTCTATACCGGTGGCTGGCCCAATGATCCCAGCGCGCTCGACAATGTGGACGCCGTGGTGTCCTTCACCGACGGCGGTGGCGGCCATCCGCTGAATTATCATGTGAAAGAACTCGACGAGGCATTGAAGCGCGGCGTCGGCCTCGGGTGCATCCACTACGCGGTGGAAACGACCAAAGGCGAGTTCGGGGAAAAATTCCTCGAATGGATCGGCGGGTATTTCGAGCCGCATTGGTCGGTCAATCCGCATTGGAGCGCGACCTACGCCAGCCTGCCCGAGCACGAGGTGACGCGCGGCGTCCAGCCCTTCGGCACGCACGACGAATGGTATTACCACATGCGTTTTCGCCCGCAGATGAAGGACGTGACGCCTATTCTCACCGCGTTGCCGCCGCCGGAAAGCCTCAGCCGCCCGGACGGCCCGCACTCCGGCAATCCCTTCGTCCGCGACGCCGTCGCCAAAGGCGAAGCCCAGCACACGATGTGGGTCGCCACCCGCGACAAGGGCAAGGGACGCGGCTTCGGTTGCACCGGCTCGCACTTCCACAAGAACTGGGGCGACGACAACTACCGCAAACTCATCCTCAATGCCTGCGCGTGGATCGCTCAAGTGGAGATCCCCGCCGAGGGCGTGCCCGCTCCCGCGCTGACCGCCGAAGAACTCACCGCCAACCAGGATCAAAAATAGCCCGTTTTTTCTTCCTTTCCCCACCTCGTATTCAACCCCCTTCCCGTATTCCAAGCACACCGATATGACCACCACACGCCGTCAATTCATCACCAACTCCGGGGCCGCGCTGAGCGCCATGGCTCTCGCGCAGAAACTCTCCGCCCAGGACTTCAGCACCGAATACCGCGTCGGCCTCATCGGCGCCGGTGGCCGCGGTTCGGGCGCCGCGGCGCAAAACCTCAGCGTCGCCGGACCCAAGATCAAACTCGCGGCGGTGGCGGATGTCTTCGAGAGCAATCTCAAAGGCTCCCTCAATCAGCTCAAGAATCACTTCGGCGACAAAGTGGACGTGCCGGACGACCGCCAGTTCGTCGGCTTCGACGCCTATGAGAAAGTGCTCGCGCTGCCCGACGTGAACGTCGTCATTCTCGCGACCCCGCCCGGCTTCCGCCCGTTCCACTTCGAGGCCGCCGTCAAAGCCGGCAAACACGTCTTCATGGAAAAACCCGTGTGCGTGGATTCCTTCGGCGCCAATCTCGTGCAAGCCGCCGCCAAGGAGGCGGATGAGAAAAAGCTCAAAGTCGTCGTCGGCTTGCAGCGCCGGTATCAAAAGAATTACCTGGCGGCTTACGAGAAATTCAAGGAAGGCCTGCTGGGCGATGTCATCCGCGCCGAAGTGTATTGGAATGGCGACCGCCCGTGGGTGCGCGATCGCAAGCCGGGCGACACGGAAATGACCTACCAGTTGCGCAACTGGTATCATTTCAACTGGCTCTGCGGCGACAACATCGTCGAGCAGCACGTCCACAATATCGACATCGCCAATTGGTTCCTGGGCGACCAGCCGCCGGTCCGCGCGCGCGGCATCGGCGGACGCCAGGTGCTGACCGATCCGAAATACGGCGAGATCTTCGATCACCACGTCGTGGAATTCATCTATGACAACGGCGCGATCGTGCACTCGCAGTGCGAGCACGTGCCCGGCACCTGGTCCAGTGTTTCGGAAACCATTGTCGGCACCAAGGGCGTGCTGCGTTTCGGCAACCAAACGACCATCCGCGATCACAAAGGCCAATTGCTCTGGCGTTATCAGGGCGACAGCGATCCCGATCCCTATCAAGTCGAGCACGACAGCTTTTACGCCGCGCTCGCCGGGGACAAGCCGCTCAACAACGCTTACTACGCGCTCAACAGCAGCTTCACCGCCGTGCTCGGCCGTTACGCGACCTACTCCGGCAAGGAGATCGGGTGGAAGGAAGCGCTCGAAACCAACCTGCGGCTTTCGCCGGAGAGCTTCGGCTTCGACGTGAGCCCCAAAGTCGTGCCCGGTCCGGACGGCCACTACCCCGTCGCCATCCCCGGCAAATACGATTGGAAAACCGGCAAGAACGCCTGAC
>CAZQUC010000029.1:1243-8429 GCA_964596095.1 uncultured Enterobacteriaceae bacterium | reverse complement strand
CCACACCCGGGACGCGCTGTTCGGTTCCCGGCCGGCGGCGGAAGCCTTGGTCGCCGAAGGGGAGGGGAGCCTGATCGGCTTCGCGTTGTTTTATCCTTTCTATTCCACCTTTGCCGGCCGCCCGTGCCTCTACCTTGAGGATCTCTTCGTCCGGGAATCCCATCGCCGTCACGGGGTGGGCCGCGCATTGATCGAGGCTTTCGTCGCCACCGCGCGTGCCCGCGGCTGCCCGAAGGTCGAATGGCGGGTGCTCGGCTGGAACGAACCCGCCATCCGCTTCTACGAATCCATTGGCGCGTCGATCCTGCGCGACTGGATGCCGGTGCGGTTGTCTTTCGAAGACACGACTAGGCTCCCATAAAACTCGCTCCGGCCCAGAAACCGACTGCGGGCATGATTTCGCGTTGGCCACCGCACCGAAACGCGGGCCGCCGGTTGGACGACGATGGCTTGACCGGAAAGCGCTTGTTGCGTATAAAAATTCGGCATGTCAAAATTCATCGGAATCCGCTTTCTTTCTGCGTTATGTTGCCTCGCCGTCGCGCTGCCGCTGGTGGGAGGATGCGGCACCTTCGAGTCGGAATCCAGCGGGCCTCAAATAAGGCCGAACCACCGCGTCGGCCCGGCTGATTTCGCGGGCGCCTATCGGATCACCACGGAGAACGCCGGGGCGTTTCTGAAATGGACGGGGCTAAACGGACATACCGCTCCCGGCCAGCGGGCCGATGATTACAGTTACAGCTACACCGATTTCAACAACCGCTTTCACAAGATATTGCCCAACCAGCCCCAGACCTTCACGCTTTCCTGGGCGGGCCGAGATTTGCAGGTCAGCTTCCTGAAAGCGGGCCGCGTGTTCCGCTCCCGAGTGTTCAAGGCGGACCAGGATTTCACGATCGAGGGAGCACGGATCATCCTGGGGCGCAGGGTTCAGGACAATCCTTACCACATCGGACCGGGAGGCAATATTCATTCCGAGAAATGGTTGTTTCTCGACGCCCGGCGCAATCTGGCGATCAGAGATAAATCCAGCGCCTTCGGGCTTTATCTGGGAGTCATTCCCACTTCCGAGAAAAGTGATGAGCGCGCGTTGTTCGAGCGGCTGCCGTGATGGCGTAGCGGGGGCGTCCCGCCCACCGCGATGAGGTCGCCCGGCAGAGGCGGGCGCGTTTCAGAAGTCGCGGCGCGGCGGAGGGGGCCGTTTTGGAGGGACGCGCGGGTGCGCCGGGTCACGCGTTCAGCGGTGGGCCGGAGGCCCCCGCCACGGTCATCCGTCCGCGGGGCGCTTGCAGAAGGGCGGCGAAGGCGCCGTCGAAACCGGTTTCGTGCGGGGTGATGAGTTTCTTTTCCCGGAGGGTGAGGCCGGGAAATTCGGCCAGCAGTTGGTCGATCTGGCGGTCGTTTTCCGCGGGTTCGAGGCTGCATGTGCTATAGACGAGGAGGCCGCCGGGCTTGAGGCGCGGCAGGGTATGGCGCAAAATCTTCGCCTGCACGTCGGCCATTTCGCCGATGCCGGTGGGGGTGACACGCCAGCGCACATCGACGCGCCGGCGGAGCACGCCGGTATTGGAGCAGGGCACGTCGAGCAGGATGCGGTCGAAGCGCCGGCCGTCATCGGGCACGTCGTCGGCGCTCCAATTGACGGTGGCGAATTCGGCGCAAGTGATGCCGAGCCGCTCGAGATTGGCGGCCAGGCGTTTGAGCCGGCGGCCGTTGGTATCGGTGGCCACCAACGTGCCGCGGTTTTCCATGAATTGCGCGAGCAGCGCCGCCTTGCCGCCCGGCGCGGCGCAGGCGTCGAGCACGGTGTGGCCCGGCTGCACGTCGAGCAGGGCGGGCGCGAACCACGTGGCCGGATCCTGCGCGTAACAGTGCCCGGCTTCCAGCGCCGCCTGGGGAAGGGTGGGGACGTGGAAGAAATCCGGCATGCCGGCGACGGGTTCGGCGCCGGGAGGCGGCTCCGTCCACGGCCGCAGCCGGTTGAGGCGGATGAAGGTTTCCGCGGGTTGCTGGCTCAGGTCGAGCAGCCGTTGCAGCCCCTCCGCGCCGAAGAGCCAGCGCCAGCGTTCGACCAGAAAGTCCGGCAGGGAATATTTCTCGTGCAGCGGCGCATCCTCCTCCACGGCGAGCAGGTGCTCCTTTTCGTCCAACGCCCGCCGGAGGATGGCATTGATGAGTGGACGCTCGTCGTGGCTGAGGGCCACCGTTTCATCCACGGCCGCATGGGCCGGCACGCCGAGCTTGAAGAGTTGGAACAACCCGAGGCGGAGGATCCAGCGCACCGGGGGAGTGAGGCGGGAGCGGTGGTTGAGTTCGTCGATCCAGATGTCGAGGATGGTTTTATGCCGCAAGACGCCGAGCACCAAGGCATTGAGCAACGCTCGATCCGAAGCGTGCGCGAAGACCGCGGCCTTGGCCGCGTGGTCGATGAGGGCATCGGCGAAGGTGTGGGAGGTTTCCCATTCCAATAACACGGACAAGGCCAGGCGGCGCGGATTGGCCGGGCGCGGCGCGGGTTGTCGAGGCGGCTCCATGTCCGACTCCTCCCGCGGTCGCGGGGCCGGGCGTCGGAAAGCGCCGGGGTGCGGCGGCCGCGGGCCGGAGGGGCGAGGGCCGCGGAAGGAAGATGGTCTTTCTCCGCGTGGATCGCGCTCACGGGAGTCGCGGAAAGAAGGCGGTCTTTCTCCACGCGGATCGCGCTCACGGGGACCGGAGCGCCGTTCCGCGACAGGGTCGCGCGGGCGTGGCGGCCGGGGCGCCCGGTCCCGGTCCCAGTCCCGTGACCCCTGAAATTTTCCGTGCCTTGGCGCGTCGCGCGTGTCGCGTGGGCGGTGGTTTCCCGGCCGTGGGCGATGGCCGCCGGCACGAGGCGGCGGCGGTGTGGTGAAGGGCGGCTTGGGCACAGGGCGCGGGCGTGGCGGGCGAATGTCCGCCTCGTCGGGCAGGTTCGGGCCACCTCCTTCCGACCCGGTTTCATCGTGGGCGCTCATGGGCAAAAAGAAGCGGAAAAGCCTGGAGGGCGATCGGTGCGGGACCATTCCCCGGCCGAGGACGCGGTCAAGAACAGCGCCGGGCCAACGGATCGCCAACTCCGTCCCGCGTCTCGCTCCTCATCCGTCCCGCAACGCGGGATGCCAGAACATACCTTATTGATCATCAATTTCATGGAAAACAAGATCTCGCACGCCGTGGTGGCGGCGAAACACTATCCCGCCCGCTACGCGAAAGCGTGGACCGCGTCAAATGATCCCGCCCGATGCCCTCATGTTATGTGAAGGAGACAATGCGACTTCAAACTCCCGACCCGCCAAACGGCCAAAGATGATGGTTCGATCAGGAAAATCCCGTCGCCTGATGGTTTTTCTAGGTAATTATCCGATACCTCTTAGGGTGATTGTTCCGCGGGAAAAACATTGCGCCGGGCGACACCATTTCGTTCATTGACCGCGTTTCCTTCCTTCATTCACAAACCTTCATCCACACCGGAGACTATGAGCAAAAAACGCATTTTTATCGTCGATGACCATCCCATCATGCGGCAGGGATTGGGGCAATTGATTAACAACGAAGCGGATCTGGAACTGGTGGGCGAGGCGGCCGATGCGCGGGCCGCGCTGACCGGGGTGCTCGAAAGCAAGCCCGATCTGGTGGTGATCGATATTTCCCTACCGGGCAAAAACGGACTGGAACTCATCAAAGACCTGAAGGCCAGCGCCGAGGGCGTGCTGATGCTGGTGCATTCAATGCACGACGAGTCGCTCTACGTCGAGCGGGTGCTGCGCGCCGGGGCGCACGGCTATATCATGAAGCATGAGGGCGGGAAAAAGGTCATCGACGCCATCCGCAAGGTCATGCGCGGGGAGATCTACGTCAGCCCGGAAATGTCGGGCAAGATCCTCGAGATTTTCTCCGGCCGCCGTCCTTCCAGCACCGATCCGGTGGAGGCGTTGAGCGACCGGCAGTTCGAGATTTTCCAGATGATCGGCCAGGGCCGTGGCACGCGTGCCATCGCCGAAGGGCTGAATGTCTCGGTCAAAACCATCGACGCCCACCGTGCCCACATCAAAGAAAAGCTCGGCCTCAAGAGCGGCAACGAACTGGTGCGCTTCGCCGTGCGCTGGGTGGAGAACCAGAACTTGAGCTGAAGCCGGCACCCGCCGGGCCTGTTTCCGCAAATCCGTGCCGCGGTGATTTCCTCCCGCGCCCAAGAGGAGCGCTTGACGGGAAAGGCCCGGTGGAATGGTCCGATCCTTCCGCTCCCGGGCCTTTTACCGATGCTCGAGCCGCGCTCCTTGAACCAAGGATCCCGCCTTCCATTATCCCGCCCCGTTACTCCCACGAAATCACATTGTCCTCCCACGTGTCGGCGTCGCCATCCGGGCCGGCGGAAAAGACAAGCACGGGGTGGGGGAGAGAGGCGCCGTTGGCGGCCGGATCGGGATGGGTGATGACGCCGTCGCCATTCGCATCCCACATCAGGAAAAATTCGGTCCCCCAGGCATCGACGATGGTTTGACGTCCGGAGGCGGTGGAAAAGCCCGGCCCTTCGGGATGGGCGGGGGTCTCGGCGGCATTCGGCACGGCGCCGAGAAAACTTTTGTTGGTGGGATTGATGATCGGATCGCGGCCCATCAACGCATCCTTGATGACTTCGTCGGAACGCATCGGGGAGGCCTCGCCGGCGGGGAATCCGGGCGGCACCGGGAACCGCCCGGTTTCCGCGTGGAAATCCTGGATCGCGCGCAAAAGGGTTTGCTGCACGGCCCGCGTGGCGGCCACCCGCGCGTCGAGGGCCGGTTCCGGAGTTTCCGCACGGCGCGTGGCGACATACAACGCGCCGGCCACCAAAGCGCCGACCGCCAGCCCACCGCCCAAGCGAAGCGCCAGCAGACGGGAGTTCCGTGCCGCCGGATTAGGGGAAGGCGCGTCGGAAGCGGCGGGCGAGGCTGAGGGTGGAATTGATGTCGGATCGGACATGCCTCACTTCACCGCTGTTTCAGCCTTCTGGCAAGTGGTGGAAATGGCCCGTCGAGCGTTGAGATCGGATGGTTAAAGATATGAGTATAGAGGTTTGTTATTAAGAATAGCAACAAAAAATACACCCACATAAATCAACGGGGGCAAAATTGTCTTAACGGGGGGCTTGACATTTTGGGGCAACGGTGTCCAATCTGGCTTTCCGCGAGACTGGATGAGATTCATTCATGCTGTCTGCCGGAAGTTTCGCCAATCATGGTGGAAAGATTTCCCGCAAGGGAAAAGGCATCAAGTTCGCTTCGGTCGGCAAAAGGGAGGGGCTGGCCGGAGCGGCTTGATGCCACTTTTTTTGAGAGGGATGCGCCCGCCCGCCACCCCATGGCGGACGGGCGTCTTCTGTTTTCCCCGTTTCCCCGGCCGAAGACGGGCATGCCGCCCTCGGCCAAAAGGTTCAAAATGGGGCGTGATCTCTCACAACTCGATCGCCTCGATCGTGCGAATCAAGGCGGCGGGGTCGTCGTCGAGTTGTTTGAGCGTGTCGAGCGTCTTGTCGCTGAACCCGGCCAGGCAGAAGATATTCCGCTGCGGAAACATCAACGTGCCATCGCCTTGCAGGTCGAACGAAAAGACCTTGGGATCGGCGTGGTAGCGTTGCTTCCACGTCTCGAAGGCCGCGGTCGGCGCGTCGTGGCCGACCCAGCCCTGCATGTCGGAGAGGATGATCACCCGGTCGTAATGGCCGCGCGCCCGCTGGAAGATGGCGTGGAAATTCGTCGCGGCGGCCTGCGCCTTGCCTTCGATGAATTTCGCCAGCGTCAGCGTGGTGTCGCGACGGTTGACCGGCAGATACGCCGCGTCGCTGCTGAAGAGCATGAGATCGGCGTCGTTGGCCTTGACCAGCGTCGCTGCGAAGAGCGCGCCGATCTTGATCGGCCGGCCCATCATCGAACCCGAGGCATCGAGCGCGAGGAGCGTGCGGCCGGGGAATTTCGGCACGTTACGCAGCGAGAAATCCACCGCTACGCCGAGCGCGGCCAGCACGTCGTTACTCCGCGGCAGGTTGGCGGCGGTGACCGCCTCCAACGCCGTGGTGAACCGGAACGGCATGACCAGCGACTGGCGGATGAGCTTCTCATCGACCAGCAGCGCCAGTGCCGCGTCCAGCGCCTCCGGAGCCTGCTCCAGAATATTGCGCAGGTTCCGCAGCAATGCGAAGTAACCGATCTTCCGTGATTGGACCAGCTCGGTCCACGCGTCCTTTTTCAGGTCATCGACCCCGGCCTGGTCCTCACCCTGCTGACCGGCTTGCGTGAGCTTGGTTTCCCACGTTTCCGCCGGCGCCAGGACGCCGTTGACGAGCGCGCGCAACGCCTCGGTGTGTGGCGGGTGGACGAGGTTGACCGCGTCCACCAGCGACAGATCGGCGTCCGCCTTGCGATACTTCGCGAGTTGATACGCATCGAACCGTGCCAGCGCGCGGCCGAGGCCTTTTTTCAGGGCGTTCGGCAGCGGCTTGCCGTAGGCGGCGAGGTAATACGCCAGAATTTCCAGCGCATCGTCGGGCCGGCGCACCACGCGGTCGAAGAACCGCGCCGTCCAGTCCGCTCCTTTCACTTCGCGGGCCAGCTCGCCGGCCACCAGATGCGTGACCGACCGCAGCCCGGCCTCGCGCCGCGCATAGAGAGCGGCCTTGGCGACGAAAGACTTGTCGCTTTGTTGGGCGACGAGATCCTTCACGCGCCGAGCCGTGGCATCGGCCGTGCGGTAGAACTGATCCTGGAGCGTGCTCGTCAGCAGGATCGAGGCGAGTTCGAGTTTGGGCGTTTCCGTGAACGCGCGGCCTCCGGCGAGATTCGCCGTGTTGCCCTGGGCCGTGCGCCGTTTCATCAGATTGAAGCGCATATGGGCTTCCTCCTTTATTGGTTGATGCGGGGAGAAACTCCACGCGGTGCCGGGCCATGATGGCCCACCGGTGCCCTGACGGGCCGTGCCGGTTCCCGAAGCAAGCCGCGCGTCACTACCCCGCAGATGGGTGTGTCGTTTTCGGAAAAATGTGGTGCTGGCTTCCAGCCAACCAGTCTGAATGGAACGCAGGCCTCCCGGTCTGCGGGCATCTTGTCTGCCGCCTTGTGGCATTGGCCTCCGGCCAATGATCTGTAACCCAAGCCTCTAGCTTGGCTGAGGAGGGCCAGAGGCTCTCTTTACGGAA
>CAZQUC010000029.1:0-1143 GCA_964596095.1 uncultured Enterobacteriaceae bacterium | reverse complement strand
GCGCAATGTCACAAGGATTGCGGAGAAAACCGAAGGAAGTCGAGCAGGCCCTGGCAGGCGCGACCGGGTTTTTCACCGGCCACACACGGCGGGAGGAATTCCGCACGCCGGCATCTTCATCCGACGCCCGCGGGTGCCTGTTTGGTGTGTCACACCATTCTGGTTTTGGAGACGAAGTAACTCCCTTCTCACTGCCGCAAAAATGGCATGACCGGAGAGAATGCCGGGCCGGGCGTTCCGCCGCTCGCGCGACGGGTTGGAGTCGAACCAACGGATTCCGAAGTATCCCTACCCTCACTGCCCCGGTCATGAAAAAGATTCAAGAAGAAAACTGAACAAGGAGTGGGACCGAAGTCCCGATGCTCTGCCTCTGAGCTACGCGGACCGACGTCCGCAGCCGGATTCGAACCGGCGACCTTCTCGGTTTGTAACGAAGTAACCCTGTTCTCACTGCCTCGAAAATTGGATTTGCGGAGAAAGCCGGAAGGAGAGGTGGTCCGGCTGACGCCGTTCCGGCGGGATTCGAACCCGCTCCCAATGCCTATCAAGCACTGCTCTACCGATTGAGCTACGAAGTATCTCCGTCCTCACTGCCGCAAAATAATGATCGCCCGTGAAAGTGCCGCCCCCTCGACTGCCGGATGGAGGCCGGCTGTGATTCTGTTTCACCAACGGGCGATGAAATGGTGGACCGCCACGGTGCCGCCCCGTGCTCGCCGGATTAAAAGTCCGGTGCATCGCTGCAATGCTTGCGATCCGTAGAAAAAAGTTGCGCCCGCACTGGCGGCGCTTTCGACGCCGTGCCTCTGCTGATTGAGTTGGGCTACGTGAGCTGGAAAGAGCAATCGCGACGGGTGCTGCCCCCGTGTCTTCAGGTTGAAAGCCTGAGATCCTGACTGTTGGACGACGCGATCATGAATAAAAGATGGAAAAGATGGCGGAGCGCCGTGGACTTGCGCCACTGACCGCGCGAGGGCGGCCCGATCTCGTTAGCACCGAGCCCCGGCTCGCTGGTCCGGTGGACGCTCCATGAAAAATGGCCGCTGGAGCCGGACTTGCACCGACCTCGGCGAGGCTTCAACCCGCTGCTCAACTACCTGAGCTATCCAGCGTGAAAATCATGCTCCCGGACGGATTCGCACC
>CAZQUC010000028.1:0-18235 GCA_964596095.1 uncultured Enterobacteriaceae bacterium | reverse complement strand
CGGGGCTCGAAAACATCGTCGCGCCGCTCGGCACCGCCTTCACCGAGCATCACGCGCGCCGGCTGCGGCAGCTCGCCGACGAGGTGGTGCTCTGCTTCGACAGCGATGGCGCGGGCGTGAAGGCCGCCGGACGCGCCTTCGCCCAGCTCGCTCGCGCCGGCGTTTTCGTGCGCGTGGCCGATCTGCCCACGGGCGCGGATCCCGATGCGCTGGTGCGGTCGCAGGGTATCGACGCCCTGCGCCGTCTGGTCGCCGGGGCCAAGCCGTATTTCGATTTTCATTTGGAAGCACTCACCCGTGCCGCCGATCTCACCCAGGTGCGGGAGCGTCTGCGTGTCGCCGGCGAGCTGGCCCAGGGCATGGCCAATTTGGCGGAAAAGGCCGTGATGGAGGAAGCCATCAACCGCACCGCCACCCGTCTCGCCGTCCCCACCGACGACGTGCGCCGGCTCGTCGCCCGCGCCGCGCGTGAGCAGACGCGGCAACAACGCGCGGATCAAGCGCTGGCCACTCGCGCGACCGCTTCGGAACGGACCGACGAACCGGGGGCGGCGGAGACCGAAGCCGCCGACACACCGTTGGTCATCGGCAACCCGTCGGTCCGGTTGTTGTGCCGCCTCTTTCTTACCGAGGCGGAGGCGGCCGATTGGTTGCGCGAGCAGGATTCCGCCTGGCTTGTCGAGTTGCCTGACACCGAGTTGCTGCAACGTCTGTGGGGCACGACCGCCTTTCGACCCGTCTCCTCCTCCGCCACCGCCGCCTTTCTTTCCACCCTGCCGCCACGCGAGCATGATGCCGCCGGCGACCTGCTGGCCGAGGCGGCGCCGGTGGCCGGCCTGACCGCCGCGCGCGCGGCCTTTTTCACGCTCAAGGCCCACATCCTGCGCAACCAGATCGACCAGCGGCAGGCCCGCCTCAAGACCGGTGGCGAGCCCTCTGCCACCGTCCTCGCCCTCACGGCCGAAGTGAACGATCTCACGCGCCAATGGCGCGACCTCACCGCGCTCGCCCGTTTGCCGGCCACCTTGGCGCCGTTTTGAGCCCTCGTGGCGGGGGCGTCCCGCCCACCGCCGCACGACGGGCCTTCGGTTTCCGCGTTCTTTTTCAAAAAGAGACCCGTGGGACGCTTCGACGAAAGCCGTCGCGGGGGCGCTGTTTTCGGGTCGCGCTTTTTTTGCCGGGACGCGTCCTCCCGCGGTGGCCGGAACGCCCCCGCTACGTGGTGGCGCTCAATCTCGCGAGGTGGGTGTGATCTTCAAGGTCACCGGCTGGCCGTCGCGGAGCACGGTGATTTCCGCTTCCTCGCCGACTTTCAACTCGCTGAGGACGTAAGTGTAATCATAGATGTTTTTGATCGCTTTGCCGCCGAGGCCGGTGATGACATCGCCGCCGCGCACGCCCGCCTTGGCGGCGGGGCCGACGGGCGAGACGCCGCTGAGTTTGACGCCTTCGATGTCGCCTTGGCTGTAATCCGGCACCGTGCCGAGATACACGCGCATGGCGGCGCGTTGGCCTTGGCGTTCCGAGGAAGAATATTCTTTCCACTCGGGCGCGGTGTCGGCGAGCGCGAGGTCGCGCGCGAGGAGGGCCATCAACTTGGTGACTTTGGCCGCGCAGTCGTAGTTGAGCTTGTCGGCGGTGTCGGTGGGGCGGTGATAGTCTTCGTGGTTGCCGGTGAAGGCGTTGAGAATCGGCACGCCGCGCGGGTAGAAGCTCGTGGTGTCGGTGGGCGCGTAGCAATCGCTCTGCAAGGTAAGCGGCAATCCCACGGGGACGTTGCGTTTCTCGATCTGCGGTTTCCACCAATCGGAGGAGCCGAGGCCTTGCAGCACCAGCGTTTTGTCGAGCCGCCCGACCATGTCGAGATTGAGCACGGCGGCGAGGTGGTTGCCGAGCTTCGCGCCTTCGTCGCCCTCGGTTTGCTGGGCGAGGGTTTTCACGAAATGAGCGGAGCCGAGCAGGCCGGCTTCCTCGCCGGACCAGAGGGCGAAGATCACGTCGCGCGCCAGAGGCAGCCGGCCCTCCGATTTTTCCGCGGCCAGCCATTGCGCGATTTCCAAGACGGCCGCGGTGCCGGAGGCGTTGTCGTCCGCGCCGTAATGGATTTGACCCTTTTGGTCCTCGGTGGCGCGGGAGTTGCCGCCGAATTCGCGGCCGAGGTGGTCGATGTGCGCGCCGATGAGCAGGGCGGGCGAGGCGGTGGGTTCCTGGGCTTTCAACCGCGCCAGCACGTTGCGGCCGGTGCGTTTTTCCTGCTTGATGTCGATGACCGCGCCGAGCTTCACTTCCTGCAAGTGCAGCCCTTGCACGGACTGGCCCTTGTCCAGTTCGTCCTGGAGCACTTTGAGCGTGCGGCCGGTGGGCGCGAGCAGCTTGTCGGCCAACGCGTCGGTGATGGACATGGCCGCGAGGCCGGACCCGGCGAGCGAGGCATCGAAGGTCAATGGCACGAGTTGTTCGCGCACTTTTGAGTTCGGACCGCTGACGATGATCAGCCCCTTGGCCCCGTGCTGGCGCGCGGTCATTGCCTTGTAGCGCAGGCCGGAGGCGAGCACGAAACGGTTGCGCTGCTCGCCGCTCAGGTGCTCCGGCATGTAGCGCAAGACCATCGCCCACTTGCCGTTCACATCGAGGTGGAAATACGAGGAATACCCCGGTTTCTCCGGCCCTTCGTCCTCCAGTTCAATGCCGTAGCCAGCGAAGACGATCTCGCTGGGTGGAATCTCCCCGAGCGTGGAGAAGGAGAGCGGCCGCCAGTCCTGGTCCGCTTTCGTGGCAGGGGCGGGAGGCGGCTCTTGGCCGGTGAACACGGGTGTCAGCGTGTTGTGTTCCCCGAGTTCCACGCCGGCCGTGAACTCGAACGGTTGGAAGAACGTGCCGTCATCGCCGGCGGGTTCGAGGCCGAAGACTTGGAAGACGTCGGCCGCGTAGCGCGTGGCAAGTTGCTCGCCTTTGGTGCCGGGCAGGCGGCCTTCCATTTCCTCCGAGGCGAGAGTGAAGACATGCTGCCGCAGATCGGCGGCGGAGATTGCCGCGCTGGTAAGCGTCGGCGCGAACGAAGATAGACCATTCGCCGAGGCGTCTTTTCCCAACCCCAACGCCGCGCGCGCCGCTTCATGATTCCAGTTCGCGAGAAAGAGCTGGCTGGTTTTGTCTTCGGTGCGGTTGCTGGTCCAGGACAGTTGTTTCCCGTCGGGGGAGAAGGCCGCGAGGCTGTCGAATCCGGGCGTGTCGGTGACGCGAACCGGCTCCCCCGCGCCATCGGCTCTCACGATGTAAAGCTCGAAGTTGTCGAACCCCTGCAAGTTGGTGGAGAAGATAAGATATTCGCCGCTGGGATGGAAAAACGGCGCCCATGAGAGCGCCTCCAGACGGGTGATCTGCTGCTGGTCCGACCCATCGGCGTTCATGGTCCAGATTTCCGCGCGCTCGCCTTTTTCGTCGAAACGTCGCCAGCAAATCTTGCGGCCATCGGCGGAAAAGAACGGTCCGCCGTCGTAACCCGGCGTGTCGGTGAGGCGTTGCACGTCGCTGCCGTCGGCGCGCATCCGGTAGAGATCGAGGAAGTATTGCTTGTCGATCTCCAGGCGCTGTTGGCCGGCCTCGTCGAGCGGCTGCGTGTAGGCGTGGCGGTTGGAGGAAAAGACGATCCATGCGCCGTCGGGTGAGTAGGCGCCCTCCGCATCGTAGCCGCGCGCGCGGGTCAGGTTTTTGAGACCGGAGCCGTCGAGAGCCGCCTCGAAGATCTCGAACTGCTCGTCGTAGTCCCACGAATAGCGCTTCATTTTGCCTTCCGCGCGCTGCTGTAATTCGGCCGCTTGCTGGTCCTTGGAGGTCGCGTCCTCGTGCGTGGAGGAGAACATCAGCTTGTGGCCCGAGGGGTGGATCCACGCGCAGGTGGTCTTGCCGGCGCCGGGGGAGACGCGGGTCACATCGCCGCTCTCCAGGTCCATGAGGAAGATTTGGAAGAAGGGATTGGCCGGATCGCGCTCGGATTGGAAGATGAGCTTGGTGCCATCGGCGGAAAAATACCCTTCGCCCGCCCGCCGGCCTTCATAGGTGAGCTGGCGCGTGCCGGAAAGGAAGTCCGCTTCGGCGGCGACGGCCGCTCCGCCGACCATCAAAGCCAGCGCGCTCCATCCCTGCAAAATGAGATTCGGAATCATTCCGGCATTATGGCCAAAGATGCCGATGGGAAAACCTGATTTCAGGCTGCGCCGGAGGATGAAAAAAGGGCGAAGCGACAACGCGCTTCGCCCCGGGCTATGACATCGTGATTTCCACCTTACGCCGCGAAGCGCTGGGCGACGGCGTCCCAATCGACGACGTTCCACCACGCGGCGATGTAGTCGGGGCGGCGGTTCTGGTAGTGGAGGTAGTAGGCGTGCTCCCAGACGTCGAGGCCGAGCAGGGGAGTGCCGGAACCGTCGATGAGCGGGTTGTCCTGGTTGGCGGTGGAGGTGACCGCGAGCGAGCCGTCGGCTTTCTTCACCAACCACGCCCAGCCGGAGCCGAAGCGCGTGGTGGCGGCTTTGGCGAAGGCTTCCTTGAAGGCGTCGAAGCCGCCGAAGGCCGCGTCGATGGCGGCGGCGAGTTCGCCGGAAGGAGTGCCGCCTTTGCCGGGGCCGAGGATGGTCCAGAAGAGCGAGTGGTTGTAATGACCGCCGCCGTTGTTGCGCACCGCCGTGCGTTTGTCTTCGGGCACTTTGTCGAGGCTGGTCTGCAATTCCTCCAAGCTCAAGGCTTCCAATTCAGGCAGGCCGGCGAGGGCGTTGTTGAGATTGGTGATGTAAGTCTGGTGATGCTTGGTGTGATGAATGTTCATCGTCCGCGCGTCGATGTGAGGCTCGAGGGCGTCTTCGGCGTAGGGCAGTGCGGGTAATGTATGGGCCATGGTGGTTGTGGTTTACGGATTGGGAAAAATGAACGCTTTGGAGAGGCGGCAGCGGAGCGATAAGCCGATCAACGTTACGCGGCGACTCTAGGGATGGATCATGCCCGTGTCAAAAAAAGCGGGAGCCAACCGGATGGATTGCGGTTGCGCGGAAAGTCGTTTTTGCGGAAGAAGGATGGCGCGGTCCGTGCTGGGCCGCTTCCCGGTCATGAACCTGTTCACTTACGGCTCGTTGATGTTTCCCGAGGTCTGGCTGCGCGTGGCCGGTCGCGCATTCCCATCGCAGCTGGCGACGCTGGCGGATTACGCGGCCTATCGCGTGCGCGGCGAGACGTATCCGGGTCTGGCAGCTTCTCCCGGCCAGGTGACTTCGGGTGTGGTTTATCTGGGGGTCGATGAGGAGGCCGTCGCGCGGTTGGATGAATTCGAGGGCGCCTACTACGAGCGCCGCGCGCTGACGGCGAGCCTGCCGGACGGCGCGCCGCTCGACGTGAGCGCTTACGTGGTGGTGGCGACGTTTCGCTCCACGCTGGAGGACGCGCTGTGGGATGTGGAGGAGTTCAGGGTGCGGCATCTGGCGTCGTTCATGGGGCCGTGGCGGCCGTGAGCGAATAGGCCCTATGGGCCGCATAGGGCCTATATGTGTCCGATCAGTCGCGCAGCACCGCATGGGCCGCGACGCTGATCACGTCGTAAACGACCATCAAAAAGAAAACCGCGCCGAGCACCCCAGCGACGATCAGCACCTTCGAACCGGCGGAGGCGGCGGCGCGGGCTTCCTGGATCTCGCCGGTTCGCGACGCTTGCCCCAATCGCGAAAACCAGTTGAGCAGCAGCGAAACCACCAGGCCGCCCACCACCAGCGGCACGACCGCGCCCACGAGCTTGGCGAGATCGGGCCACGCGATGAGCGCGCCGCGCGCCGTGCGCAGGATGGTGACCGCCGCCACGCCGAGAGCCGCCGGGATGAGCCAGCCGCGCCGCCGCCACAAGGGCTCCAGCACCGCGCGGCCGACGGTCATGGTGGGCAACCCGGCATGGGTGGAAACGAAGATTTCCGGCTTCACGGCGACCGCCGGCTGCCAGTCCGGCTCACCCGCGCGCCACACCAAGGTGGCGGGCTTGAGCACGCCATTGTGCGCCAGCGACGCCAGTTCGGCCTCGCCGGCCGTGAGGCGCTCTCCGGTTTCAGAAACATACACCCATTCCATATTCTCCACCGTGATCGGCGCGCGCGGGGAATCAACCGCGACTCTCGGCTTCCGTGCCGTCAGCGCGGCGGAAGGCCTCCCAGCAGCGCAGGAAGCCGGGCGCGAAATCCTGTGGGCGGGCGGCGGTCCAGGCGTCGATTTCCTCCAAGGGGAAGGCGGTCACCGCCTCCACTTCCGCCGCCGGCCAATGGACTTTGCCACGGACGCTCACCGCGTGCAGCTCGACGAATTCCCATCCGGTATCCGCGGCGGCGGCGATGCGGGCCACGCGACGCGGCGGCTCCGGCAGCGAGGTCAGGCCCAATTCCTCAGCGAGTTCGCGAAGAACCGCGGCGTCGTAGCTTTCCCCAGCATCCAGATGCCCGGCCGCGCTGGAGTCCCACTTGCCGGGGCAAGTGTCCTTGAGATGCGAGCGTTTTTGCAACAGCAGATTGCCCGCACGGTCGAAGGCGAAGACATGCACCGCGCGGTGTTGCAACGCCCGCGCATGAACCTCGCCGCGCGTGGCTTGGCCGATCACCTGGTCGTGGTCGTCCACCACGTCGAAGAGTTCGTCGTGGGATTGCGGCAAATCTTTCAGCGGATGCGGATCGCAATACCGCGCGATTTCGATCCACCGGGCCACGTCCAATTCCTCCGCGCGCACCGTTTCCGACACGCCGAGATGGGCACACAGGCCGCTCCAGTCGGGCACGTGGTCCTGCAGGACGTTTTTGAGTTGCTTGCGCCGCTGGGAAAAGCCGCGCCGCACCAGCTTCGTGAAGAGCGGCTCGTCGAAAACGGGGAACTCATGCCGGTCGCGCGGCGTGAGCACGAGCACGGCGGACTGCACCGCCGGTCGCGGCTTGAAGGCTTCCGGGCCGACGCGCAGGATGATCTCCACGTTCCAACGCGCCTGCACGCGCACCGTCAATTGCCCGTAATCGCCGGTGCGGGGCGCGGCGGTGAGGCGCTCGCACACCTCGCGTTGCAGCATGAAAACGGCGCGGCCGACGGGCGAGGGCGTCTCGGCCCAGGAGGCGAGAATGGTCGTGCCCACCGAATACGGCAGGTTGCCCACGACTTTGAGCGGCCCGTGTTTGAAGAGCGGCCGCCGGTCGAAGTCGGCGGCGTCGGCTTCGATCACCTCCACGCGCGGATCGCCCTCGAACACTTCCCGCTGATGCGCGGCGAGTTTGGCGTCTTTTTCGATCAAGAGCAGCCGCCGGCTCGCGTTCGCCGCGAGGTGGCGGGTGACCGCGCCCAGGCCCGGGCCGATTTCGACCACCGTGTCGTCCGGTGTGCTTTCGGCGGCCTCGGCGATGGCCTTGGCGACGGCCTCGTCTTGCAGGAAATTCTGGCCCATCGACCGGCGCGGACGAAGACCGAGCCGGGCCGGAGTGGCGCGCGTGGAGTGGTGTGACATCAGGAACCGTCGGCGCCTCGCGCGCGACGAGGCTCCCTTAGCCATCGGCCGGGCCGGCGCAAGCCGCAGTGGTCATCGCGACTTGTCCGGCTTGGGCGGCGGTGGCGGCACAGGGCGCGGGTCTTGCCGGATGAGTTCCTTGAGATGTGCGACGGCGGCTTCCAGTTGCAAATCTCGTCCCTGGAAGGTGGCGTGGGGCGGATTATCGACCACGAGATCGGGATCGACGCCGTGGCCTTCGATGAGCCACGCGCCTTCCGGGCCATAGACTCCGGATTCCGCGGCGCTGCACATGCCTTTGTCCACCAGCCACCGTTGGGCGCTCAACCAGATCTCGCCGCCCCAGGTGCGCGTGCCGATGACCTTACCGAGGCCGAGCCGGCGGAATCCTTCGGCAAAGGCCTCGCCATCACTGGCGGTGCGTTCGTTGCAGAGCACCACCACATGACCGCGGAAGGCGTATTGCATGTTCCAGTAAGGGCTGCCGGTGCGCCGCGACCAATAGAACCACGCCTTGCGCAGGAGTTTTTCCAGAATCCATGAGTCGATGTTGCCGCCGCGGTTGTGCCGCACGTCGATGATGAGGCCCTGGCGATGAAAGACGGGATAAAAATCGCGCGCCCATTCCGCGATGTTGTCCGCGCCCATCGCCCGCAGATGCACATAGCCGATGTCGCCTTCGCCGAGGCGTTCGGCTTCCAGCCGGCGGCTGTATTCCCAGGCGGAATACCGCAGGTCGCGCGCCTGCTCCGGCGTCAGGGGCGTGACGAGCACCGAGCGCGGCGTGGCGGACTCACGGGGTTTGATTTCCAGCCGCACGCTTTTTCCCGCTTGGCCACGCAGCCAGGGGCCGGGAGGTGTGCCGGACAAGGTGGAGGCGCCGTTGATCTGCGTGATGACATCGCCCTCGCCCACCTCCACGCCCGGTTGCAGCAGGGGACCGAGTTGCGCGGGGTAATCGGGATCGGTGCGGAAAAGCCGCGCCACGCGCCACCCGCCGGCGGTCTCGTCGCGCTCCAGCGAGGCGCCCAGCGACGAGGGCGTGATCTGGTCCGGCCCCTCGCGTTTGTCGCCGTGGCGGACGTAGGTATGCAGCGCGCTGAGTTCGCCGGACATGCCGTGCAGCACTTCGTGCAGGTCCTCGCGGTCGGCGACGCGCTCGACCAGCGGCTCGTATTTCTGGCGAACCGCCGGCCAGTCCACGCCGTGCAAGGCCGCGTCGTAAAAATAGTCGCGCAACATCCGCCACGCCTCGTGGTAAATCTGCCGCCATTCCTCGTGCGGGGTGAAGGAAAACGTCCAACCCGCCAGCGAGACGGGTTTCTCTTTTTTCGCGGGCGCGTCGCCGTCGGCGGGCACAATGTGAAACGCCTCGCCCTGGCGCAGCAGGATCTTGGCGCCGTTGGCGGAGAGTTCCCAATGCGACACGTCTTCCGCGAAGGTCTTCACTTCGACCTCGCGGGCTTTGATCTCCAGGCGCTTGACCTTCGTCTTCGCGCCGAAGCCGGTCGGCTTTTCTGCGAAGAAGAGATGCTTCGGCGCGGCGGTGAGGCGGTCATAATTGCCCGCGGGCACGGGCAGCTCCCGCAGGCGCGCGGCGAGGCCATCCCGGTCGATGAGCACCGGCCAGGAAGGCGGCCCTCCGCCATTCGCGGGCGGATCGTCTTTCTTTTTCTCCGGCGGCGCGGGATGCAATTCGTCCGGCGGATCGAAAGGAAACCGCGGCGCCTCCCGGCGCAGAGCCAGCGCGTAGAGTTTCGTCACTTCCGTGAAGAACGGCTCCGGCTGACGATCACCCCACGGGCTGCGGACCAGCGAGCGCAAGTCGCGTTCGCTCAGGAAATACAGCCATTGGCCGTCACGCGACCACGCGGGTGAGAAGCTGTTGACCCGCTCGCTGGTGATGGTGTCGAGTGTGCCGGTGGCGGGATGGAACAGTTTGATCTGCCGGTAGGTATTGGCCCCGGTCTCGACGAAGGCCAGCCATTGCCCGTCGGGCGACCATGCGAGATCGTTGAAATCGTCATACGGCGCGGTCGCCACCAGCCGCGCCGTGCCCGTGGCCAGCTCGCGCACCCAGAGTTGACGGCTCTTGTCCTGCCAGGCGAGTCGCTGGCCATCGGGAGACAGCGTGTGATCGAACCGGAAAATCGTGCCGTCGCGCGAGAGTAATTCCCCCGGCCCGAGGCCGTCGGCGGGCAAGCGCTTCGCTTCGATCTCGCCGGTCTCGTCGGTGAGCGCGAGCACGCTTTTGCCATCGGGAAAAAAGATGGCGTCGCGATACCGCGCGCCCGGCGGTCGCGGTGCGGTCACCCAACGGCCGCCGGGCGCGGTGGGCGCGACGAAGACGTCACCGCGCGCGGTCAGCACCAGCCGGTCTCCGTCCGGCGAGAGCGAGGCGCGGGTCAGATAGTCCAGCGGCTTGGCGACCCAGCGCTCGCGGGTTTGATCGAAATCGGAGGTGAGGGAAATGGCCAGCGGCTCGTCCTTCGCACCGTCGAGGGTGAACACGCGCAGGTCCGCACCGTGCTGGTAAACAAGACGTCCCTCATGCAGCGTGGCCCAAGCGACGTCGAAATCCTCATGCGCCGTCACCGCCCGCGCGTCGCCGCCATCCGGATTCATCGACCACAGGTTCATTACGCCCGAGCGGTCGGAAATGAAATACACGCGCCCCTGCCACCACAGCGGATTTTTCGACGTGCCCGCGAAATCCGCCGTCAGCGGGACCGCTTCCGCCGCGCCGTCATCGTAACGCCAGAGATGCTGCGCCGTGCCGCCCTGATAGCGATGGGTGCTGCTGCCTTGGAAGGGGAGGCGGGTGAAAAAGAGGAGTTTCCCCGTATCGTCGAAGACGCCTTGGTCCGCCTGCGCCAGCGGCAGCACCGCCTCCGCGCCCGTCGCGGGATCCACGGCGACGAGCTGGTCATTCGGCAGCGTGGAGAAGGCCTTGGTGGAATACAGCACGCGGCCGTCACGGGTCCAGCCGGCGACGCGCGCGCCTTCGCCATGCCAGGTCAGCCGCTGGGGCAGCCCGCCCGCGACCGGCATCACATAAACTTCAGTCGGTCCTTCGTATTGCGCGGAAAAAGCCACCTGCGTGCCATCGGGCGAAAAGGCCGCGTGGGATTCCAGGCCGGGATGCGAGGTCAGCCGCTGCGCGGCGCCACCGTGGAGGGAGACTTTCCACAAATCCCCCTCGGCGGTGAAGACCACCGTTTCCCCATGCAGGGCCGGCAGGCGGTAAAAGCCCGGATTGCCTCCGAAGGCCACCTGAAGACTCAGCAACCATGCCAGTGCGAAACAACGTCGTTTCATGCTCTCCTCTCAAGAGAGCCGCGCGACGATGGCAAGCGCCGCGTGGCGGGAGCGTCAGGTTGATGAAGAGCGTTGAACTCGCCTCCGCTGCGGCTCGATTTGGAGTGCAGAGGCTTGCCTCCGCTTTTCCGCCCACCGGCTTGCCGGTGAGGGAGCGCGGAAGAAAAAGGGAAGGGGCTGTTGGAAGTTCGGGGGCGGATTCGTCCCGCCACGAGGGGCAAGCCCCTCACACCCCAGAGCGGAGGCAAGCCATCCGCACTCCAAAAGACGCTTCTCCGGGGGATTTTCACCCGACGCCCCAGCCACGTCGCCCGCTACTCCAGTCGTTTGGTTTCGCGGATGCGATAGCGCAGCGGCAAGAGCGTCTGGTTGTCTTTTTCGGCCAAGGCCGCATCGACATAGAGAACGTAGGGACTCTCGCTGATTTCGAGCTTGTGACGGCCCTCGGCAGGAGAGGCCAGGGCGGCGTCGAGGTCTTTCAAATCGGCGATCTCTTTGCCATTCGCTTTCTCGACAAAGACGCCGCGGACGTTTTCGTAACCGAGGGTGCTCTCGCTGGGCAGGGTGCCGGCCAGGAAGACGAGTTTGCGGCGTCCTTCCTTGGCGAATTCCTCCTGATGCTCCGCCGCATAGACGAAGTTGAACGGCGCCCGGTCGCGCCATTCCTGCCCGAAGGCTTCGAGATAGGACCGGCTCAATTCGCTGAACACGAGGCCGCCGAGAATGAGATAACGCGGCGCGCGGTCGAACGTGTAAAGATCCACCAGGTAATCCGTCGGCTCCTTGCGGGAAAGGGTCAGCGGCAATTCCAGCGGCTGACCGTCGCGGATAATCTTGAGCGGCAGTTGCGCGCCGGTGCTGGCGCCGCCCTTGACCAGATGCCCCATGGCGAGCAGCCCCCAGGTGGGGTCCAGGTAATTGCCGCGGGCATCGATCTTGTAACCGCCAAGTTCCAGCAGCACGTCGCCTTCCTTCAAGCCCGCGGCGGAGGCGCTGGTCTCGGGCATGACCCCGGTGATGAGCACGCCGCCGGGAGTGGCGGGGTCGAGTTTCAGATACGCGCGCAATTGTTCGTCGAGCGTGGGGGCGAATTTGATGCCGAAGCTGGGAAAGCCCGCATACGTGCCGTCGGCGGCGTCATCGAGAAAGGCCTTGATGATGGGGTAGGGGAGGATGGAAGCCACCTGGTCCTTGCTATCGTAGGTCATCAACATGCCGGTCAGCTTCTGGTTATGGATGACCGGCAGGGTGAAGCTGCCCGCCCGATAATTGACCGCGCCGTTGGCGTCGAATTGCAGGAAGTAACTGCCTTCGACGAAATAGCCTCCAAGCCGTGCGGTTTCGTAGGTGATCTCCGAAGTCACGCTGGAGCCGTTGCTTTCAAACTGCCAGACCTCGAACTTGTCGCCCTTCTTCGGCGGAGTGGTGTCGAGCGTGAAGGGAACCAGGCCGTCGAAGAATCCATCCGGCTCCTCGGCCGGCTCGAGCAGGGCGAGATTCGCTTCGTAGTCGATGGTGCTGGCCTTGGCGGTGAGTTTGCGTCCGGAGGAAGCCACCTCGAATTCGAGATAGGTGGCGTCCTGGATCAACTCCGCTGTCACGAGCACCTTCCGGCCTTCGAGGAGCGCGCCCAGGCCCTGCCGGTTGCCGGGCTGGCGTTTCTGCCAAGGCAAGCCGAAGTTATAGGGTTGGTTGGTGACATTGACGCGCAGGATGGAGGTCTCCGGCGCGGGCGTCTGTCCGGCCGGCGCGAGGCCGGGCCAGGCCAGCAGGGAAATCAGGAGCAAAGAGGCGGCGCGGTGTTTCATTGGGAAAAAAATTCGGGTGAGTTGGAAAAACGGAGCGGGAGCGATGGCGTCTTATTCGATGTAGCTGTCCTCGCGCACATCGTATTGGCGGTTGATGCGTTCATGGGCGGCGGGGATGCGCGAGCGCTGCAAGGCCAGCGGCCGGCCTTCGCCCGCCAGTTTGATGACGGCGAATTCCCCCTCCTCTTTGGCGAGCGCGGCGGCCACGTCCTCCATTTTGGTGATGGTCACGCCGTTGATTTCGCTGACCAACCGCCCGGCGATGCCCTCGAAGTGCGTGTTGATGGCGTCGGGCAGGATTTGCGTGAGCAGCACCGGCTGGGGCAGCTCGCGATACAGTTCCTTGTCGGCGTAATTGGTGAAAAGATAACGGACATGGTCGTCCCGGAAATTGAAGGCGCTCATCAGATTGCGGTCCAGCGGCTGGAAGACCAGCCCGGCATAGACGAGGAACTCGGGCCGCTTTTCATACTGATTGGCCATCATCAGGTAGCTCAGCAGCCGCTTGAGTGTGACCTCCGCTTCCTGCGCCTGGCGGTCGCGCCAGTATTTGAGGCGGATCTTGTCGCCGGCGAATTTGCGCTCGACGATCTCGTTCATATTGACGCGCTCGCCGCTGAATTCGATGAACCCGTCGCTGGCGATCGGCTTGCCGTCGATCTCCAGGAGCACATCGCCGCGTTGCAACACGCCGCCGCAGGTGCCTTGGCTATCGACCGAGGCCACGAGGACGCCCATGCCGTCTTCCTCCAGCCCCAGCGCCGCGCGCATGGCGGGATTTTCCAGCCCGAACGTCCCCACCGCGAGATCGGCATAATAGTCGTAACTGCCGTCGGCCACGTCTTCGAGGAAGCGCTGCACCACCGGGCCGGGGATGATGTAACCGACATTTTGCGCCACCGCGCCGGAGAACCCTTGGAAGGCGACCCCGACCACTTTGCCATCCTGCATGACCGGGCCGCCCGAGTTGCCGGGATTGATCGCCGCATCGACCTGGATCGCCAGGTGCTGGTCCGCGCCGCTGTGCGAATAGGCGCGGAAATCGATCCGGCTCACCACCCCGCGCGTGACCGAAATGCGGTCGCCACCCACGGGATACCCCACCGCCACGACCTCGCTGTCGAGTAGCGGCAATCCGGCGTCGATGGGCAGCGGTTTCACGTCCTCGAAGGGCTTCGGCTCGTAGAGGGAAAACAGCGCGAGATCGCAATCGTGGGCGATGAAGTCGATCTTGGCCAAGTGCGGCTTGGCGTCGTCGATGCCGCGGATGATGAGGCGCGAGGAATTGCTGACGACGTGCGCGTTGGTGAGAAAGCGATTGGGGCCGATGAGGAACCCGGTGCCGGAGCCCCCGGACGGCCGCGCGCCATTCCACGGCGTGCGGTAGTCGGGGATGATGGCCGCATTTTCGATGCGCACGATGCCCGCGTATTGCCGGCCGGTGGAGGTGGATCGGGTGGGAAGCGGCAGGGCTTCCTGCGCCGCCAGCGGAAGGAAGGAAACGCTCAGCACGCCGAGCAGTGAACAAAAGGGCCGGGAAAACATGGCCCCGACATGTAGCCGCGGCCCGCAACGGCGCAAGGCCGGTTGGCGAAAAACCGCCGCCGCTGGGGAGAGTCTCGGCCATATAGGCCCGATAGGTCCCATACGGCCCATGGGGCTTATCTGGCTCTCCCGCGCATTTTTTGTCCCGCGCCACCCGTTGGTGAACGATCTTCCATGACGGCCTCACGCGCCGTCGTTCCTCGTTTGCCATGGCCGCCGCATCCTTCACCGAGAGTCTCGCCCGTTACGCCGCCACCGGCGAGGAGGCGGCGTTCGCCGACGTGGTGCGCGTCGCCGGTCCGCTGGTGTGGCGGGTGGCGATGCGGCGGCTCCACGACGCGCACCTCGCCGAAGAAGCCGCGCAGAATGTTTTCGTCACCCTCGCCCGCAAGGCACGCGCCGTGGCCGCGCGGCCGGGGGCGCTCGCCTGGCTGCACCGCGCCGCCACCCTGGAAGCCGCCAACCTCGCCCGGTCGCGCGCCCGCCGGGAACACCGCCACCGCGTCATGGCCACCGAGCCGACTTTGCTACCCGCCGCCCCGTCGCCCGACGATCCCTCCCCGGCCGGCGCGTGGCTCGACGAAGCCATCGACCGCTTGCCGGCGGCGGATCGCGAGTTGCTGCTCGGCCGCTTCTTTGAAGGTCTGAGCTTCCGCGAACTCGGCGCCCGCACGGGCAAAACCGAAGAGGCGGTGAAAAAGCAATCGCAACGGGCCTTGGAACGCTTGCGCCGTGGCTTGGGGCGTCGCCGCGTAACGCTCTCCGCAACCGCTCTGGCCAGTGTCTTGGGCGCGGAATTCGCGTCCGCCGCCTTGCCGTCCTCACTCACCGCCTCGTTGACCGTCGCCGCCACGATCCCCGCTGCCACGCTCTCTACCACCGGGTCGTTGTGCACCTCCTGCTTCGCCGCCATGAGCACCACTAAAGCCGTCACCGCTTCCGCCGTCGTATTGCTCCTTTTGCTGGTCACCGCGGAATGGCAACAGCGGCGGATTGCCGAACTGAAAGAACGCGTCTCCCACAACAGTCGTCGGCTCGAGTCGGCGCGCGTCGCCATCCGCACCGGTGCGACTTCTGAACATGCGACGCCCATCGTCTTCCGCAAACGTCAGGACGACACCACGTGGCCCGACCCGCTGACCGGCGAGGCCTTGGTGCGAATGCGGACGCAGGGTAGCCCTTTTGGTTTGTATGAGCCGGGTCTCTCCGGGCCTCTGGATCAGCAAAGACTCGCCGCTGTGCCCGAGGAGGAATGGCCGCGCTTGTTGCGTGAGATCGATGCAACGCCGGCGGAAGGGTTTCACCGGGAAGAAACATGGAGCGCGTTGCTCGCCGCGTGGGCGAAACGTCGTCCTGATTGGGCGGTTTCTGAATTGGCCCGGCGGGACAGCCGGTATTTGGGATCAGCGCTTTATCAGTGGACTCAGCAAGATCCCGTGGCTGCCTGGGCTTGGTTAACCGGTCAATTGGCCGAAGGCGGGTTGATCAGGCACGGAGCCGGCCCTTTGAAAGATCTCGAAAAATCCGGTTGGAAACATTTTGTGATGGGCTTGAAGGATACCGGTATCAAGCCGTTGCGGGCTTTCCTCAAAGCCCAGAAAGATTCTCCCTTTCAAGAGAGATTGGCGACCGAGGTCGGCGCGCTCTCCCTCGCCCGTGATGGCGTCGGCCCGACCATCGGGTTGCTGGCGGAAACCACGTCTCCCGCGGCGATCCGCGCTATTTTGGCCGAGAATCTCGGTTTTTTGCTCTCCGGGGAGAAAACTCCCGCGGCCATTGCCGCCACCGCGCATGAATTGCTGGAGGAGTCTTCTTTCCCGCATGGCGCGTGGCAGGTGGCCTTGCGGGAACGATTGGCGTCGTTGGAGCCGGAGCAGTTTTGGCAAGCACCGGTCCTGATGGCCGCCTTTTCACCGCGGGAACAGCAATGGGAGAATCTCGCCTGGCTCGTCGCGCGTCTGGAAGAGCGCGACCCCGCGCAAGCGCGCCGCCTTCATCCTTTGGAGGACAAGCAGGAACAACAAGTGCTGGATGAGGCAGCCCGTCGCACTGCCCTCGCTTTGGCGCTCCAAGGCCGGTTCGCTCTGGCGGAGACTTACATGGAGAAAATCCTCAATGAGACGATGAAAGCGGAAATTCGCTCCTTGCTCGAAAAATCGACTTCCACCCCTTCCGCCCGATGAACCAGCGCGTTTGGTTAGCCGTTCTCTTGTTGTTGGCGGTCGTGGCCGCCGGGGTGTGGGTCTTCCGTCTCGGCCGGGAGCAATCTCGACTCACTCATGAAGCCGGTCGTTTGGCGGTCGAGATCGGCGCGTTGCTTCCCGGGCCACCGAGGCCCGTGAACCCCACGCGCCCCGCCACAGTGCCGGAAGAAGTCACTGCGGCTGACCCGGCCATCGACGGTGAGTCACGGCTTTCCTCACTGATCCAAACCTTGTCCGCTTCCGTGGAGAACCCTCTAATGTTCGATCGCTTTGGACCAAAGCATCCGAGAATGCAGAAAGCGGTCGAGCAGATTGCCAAACTGCGACCCGACGAGTGGGCCGCTCTGGTGGGCACGGATTCCCGGTTTTCCCTTTTCATCGACAAAGATGAGCGTGCCACTGATCCACAAGAGGCGGTGCGCTTGTTCGTCGTTCGACAAGCGTTCGCGAATCTCATCAAAGCCGATCCGGTGCGCGCGCTGCGATTCACGGAAACGGCGATGAAGGAAAGCTTCCTGGACGCGGCGCGCTTGCAGAATTCGATCGACCATTGCTTGAAATCATGGGTGAATCAAGATCCCGAAGCCGCTTTCCTCTGGATGAACCAGCGGAAATCACAGCTGCCGGGAGGCGAGGCACGCGTCGGCCGGGTCTTGCGCGATGCCGCGCGGATCGATTTTGCCGCCGCGTGGACGCTCGCCGGGAGGGAAGAAGTCCCGAAAAATATCCTGCTCCCGGCTATGCTCGGCGCTGCCCGCTCGCGCGACGATCTGGATTTCATCATGGCCGTCCTGGAGCGCGAGCCGACGGCTGAAGGTTCCTTCGTCACGCTCGATGCTGAATTCACTTCATCCCTCCCAGAAGGAACGACGTATTTCGCCCGAGCTTGTGAGGAAGGAGTGCGGCGCCTCCTCCTTTCTCGAGGCTTTGAGGAGGCGAAGATTTTTATGGAGCGTTGGGCGCGGGAAGAAACCGTCCGTGGTGCCGTGCTTCCGCGAATGACGCGAAACATTGTTTACGAAACCGGCCCGGCGGCCCACACGCAGGCTGATTGGTTGGTCGCCCAGTTTCCCGAAGACCAACGTGAAGGACAGATTGCCAAATTGGTGGACCGATGGGCCGACGAAAATTTTATCGCCCCCGCCACTTGGTTGCAACGCCAGCCCTCAAGCCAGTGGCGCGACGCTGGCCTCGTGAGTCTGTGCCACAAGCTCGCGCCTTTCGACGTGGCTTCCGCGGTAGAATGGGCCGCTTTGATCCAAGACGTTACCCGTCGCGAGGCGGTGCTCTCTCAGGTGCAAACGCTCGCCACTCCATAGCATCTGCGTTTCAACCGCCCCGGAACACAAAATACACCGCGCCGAGCAAACAGAAGGCCGCCCAGAGGTAATCGAGCTTCACCGGCTGCTGGAACACGAAGACGCAGAGCGGGACGAAGACCATCAGGGTGATGGCTTCCTGTAATATTTTGAGCTGGGGCAGGGCGAGACCGCCCGCGGCACCGATGCGGTTGGCCGGGACCATGAGGAGGTATTCAAAGAACGCGATGCTCCAGCTCGCCAGCACGGCGATCCACCACGCGGAGTGTTTCAATCCGCGAAGATGGCCATACCAGGCCAGGTTCATGAACAAGTTGGACAGGGTGAGCAGACCCACCGTCTGCCACAGCGCGTGACGATCCATGCCGGAGCATGAGCCGGGGCCGCGTTCCGGCAAGGCGGATCAAATCTGCTCGAAATAGCGCGCGCGTTCCCAGTCGGTGACGGCGCGATCGAAGGCGTCGGCTTCGAGGCGACCGGTGTGGACGTAATGGTCGATGACGGCGTCGCCGAAGAACGCGCGGGCCACGG
>CAZQUC010000027.1:13111-18564 GCA_964596095.1 uncultured Enterobacteriaceae bacterium | reverse complement strand
CGCGCGCATCGCACGCGGCCCTTGTCCGAACTCGGTCCCATGAGCGAGGAAATCCTAACCCGCCTCCTCCACCGCTTGCAGGCCGAGGGCCGTCTCGCGGGCTCTTTTACCGGGGTCGCCGGGCTGGAACGCCCGCCCAAGGCGGGGGTGGCAAATTCGTGAATTCGTGGTGGAAAACAGGATTCCACGCAAATTTCCTCGCACGCGGCGCTGGAAAGTGTATTATTTCACCCACCTCGCGTCCGCCACAATGAAGAGCGGCGCCCCCAGCAATGTCATCGACCGTCTCCGCCCGGCTCAACGCCGATCTGCTTGAACGCAACTACGCCCTCTGGAAAAACGATGCCCACGCCGTGGATGCGACGTGGGCGGCTTTTTTTGAGGGCTTTGAACTCGGAGCCGCGCAGCCGCCGCGTCCGCCGGGAGCCGGAGTCACCGGAGCCGCTGCCGCCCCCGCCGCGCTTTCCGCCGAGGCCGCGCTTTCCGAAAAGGCGACCGACGCCGTCTTCGCGTTCCGCAATTTGGGCCATACCGCCGTGTGGCTGGACCCGCTGAGCGGCCCGCCGGAGCAACCGCTGCTCTCGCTGGAGGGGCTGGGCTTCACCAAAGCCGACCTCGCGGTGGAAGTCAGTTCGCCCTTTTATCAACAAGGCCGCCCGCAACTGCTGGGCGAAATGCTCGACCGGCTGCGCGCTATTTACAGCGACCGCATCGGTTTCGAGTTCGCCCACATCCAGAACACCGAAGTCCGCAACTGGCTGATCGAGCACATCGAGGCCCGCCCCGTGGACGCCGGCGCCGACCAGACGACCAAGGAAAGCGTCCTCCACTGGCTGGTGGAGGCGGAGTCGTTCGAGAAGTTCATCCACACCAAATACGTCGGGCAAAAACGCTTTTCCATCGAAGGCGGCGAAGCGCTGCTTGTCGGGTTGCAAGGTGTTTTTGAGTATGGTCCTTCCCAAGGGGTGAAGGAAATCATGGCCGGCATGGCGCACCGCGGGCGCTTGAGCGTGCTGGCGTCGTTTCTGAAAAAGCCGCTCAAGGTGCTGTTGCATGAGTTTTCGGAAAACTATGTGCCCGTGCTGGTGGCGGGCGATGGCGACGTGAAATACCACCTCGGTTACGAAATCACGCGCCAGACCGCGGATGGCGGGCAGGTCGCCATCAATCTCGCCGCCAATCCGAGCCACCTCGAGGCCGTCAACGCCGTCGTCGAAGGCAAGGCCCGCGCCCGCCAGCGCGAATTCGGCGACATGGGCGACCGCAATCAGGTGTTGCCTCTGCTGGTGCATGGCGACGCCGCCTTCGCCGGCCAGGGCACGGTCGCGGAGGTGCTCAATCTCTCGCAGCTCCAGGGCTACCGCACCGGCGGGACGATCCATTTCATCGTCAACAACCAGATCGGGTTCACCACCATGCCGGCCGATGCGCGCAGCTCCGCCTACGCGACCGACGTGGCGAAGATGATCGAGGCGCCCGTCTTCCACGTGAACGGCGACCACCCGCTGGAGGTGCTCTTCGTCTCCCGCCTCGCGCTGGAGTTCCGGCAGAAATTCGGCCGCGATGTCGTGGTCGATATCTACTGTTACCGCCGGCACGGCCACAACGAGGGCGACGAACCCGCCTTCACGCAGCCGCAACTGGTCGGCAAAATCAAGACCCATCCCTCGGTGGCCACCCTTTTCCGCCAGCGCCTGCTGGAGCGCAAGGAAAGCACCGTCGAGCGCCTCGATGCCATCTACAACGAGGTGCAGGAGACGCTCAACCACGAATACAACGACCTCAAGGACCGCGAGGCCAAGGGGAAAAACGGCGGCTCCTTCTGCGACGCGGCCGCCGAGATCCAGCCGCCGTATTCCCACGCGCGGGTGGTCACCGGCATTGATCCCGACCGGCTCACCGCCCTCGGCGTCAAGATCACCGAAGTGCCCGCCGAGTTCCGCGTCCACCCCCGCGTCAAGACCAACGTGCTCGACCACCGGCGCAAGGCCGCCGAGCACGGCGGCCCCTTCGATTGGGCCAATGCCGAGCACCTCGCCTTCGCGTCGCTCCTTACCGAAGGCATCTCGCTCCGTCTCAGCGGGCAGGACAGCCGCCGCGGCACCTTCTCCCAGCGCCACAGCTACCTCTACGATCTGGAAACCCGCGAGCGTTACTGCCCGCTGCAGCACCTCTCCCCCGACCAGGCCCGCTACTGCGCCTACAACTCGCTGTTGAGCGAGGCGGCCGTGCTGGGCTTCGACTACGGTTATTCGCTGCTGGCCAAGAACATGCTCATCATGTGGGAGGCCCAGTTCGGCGATTTCGCCAACGGCGCGCAGGTGATGATTGATCAATTCATCGCTGCCGCCGAAAGCAAGTGGGGCCAGCCGAGCAGCCTCGTGTTGCTGCTCCCCCACGGCTACGAAGGCCAGGGCCCCGAGCATTCCAGCGCCCGCCTGGAGCGTTATCTGCAACTCTGCGGCGACGACAACATGATCGTCGCCAACCTCACCACGCCGGGCCAGTATTTCCACATCCTGCGCCGCCAGGTGAAGCGCGACTTCCGCAAGCCGCTCGTGCTCATGACGCCCAAGAGCCTGCTGCGCGACAAGCGCGTCGTCTCCACCGCCGCCGACCTCACCGGCGACACCGCCTTCCAGGAAATCCTCGACGACGACCGCCTTCTCGCGCCGGCCACGAGCATCAACCGCCTCATCTTCTGCGCCGGCAAGGTCTTCTACGACCTCGTCGCTTACCGCGAGCAGCACCAGCTCAAGGACGCCGCCATCATCCGCCTGGAGCAGCTTTACCCGCTGCACACCGAACTCTTGCAGGAAATCGTGGCCCGCTACCCCAAGGCCCACAAGAAATGGGTGTGGTGCCAGGAAGAGCCGCAAAACATGGGCGCGTGGACTTACATCGCCCCGCGCCTCGACGCCCTCAACGGCGCCGCCCCGCTGCGCTACGCCGGCCGCGACGCCAGCGCCAGCACCGCCGTCGGCTCCCGCGCCATCCACATCCGCGAGCTACAACAGTTCGTGGAGGATGCGTTCGCGGGCTAGGAAAAGGGAGAGAGGACTTTCTGAAAAACAGGCGATCCCCGTCGCCCCGTGGGAGGGGATGAGGCCGTCGGTCAGCCCATGGGAATGGAGCTTCGGCCACCGCCTCTGCGCCAAGAGGAGACCTCTTCTTTCTTCGACCTTCCCCCTCTTTGATGGACGCGGTCACTGCTCGAACCACCGGACTTTTTCCCCCAGCGGCGCGCGCCGGCTGGTAGGGACGGGCGCGCCGGGCTGCGGCCAGCCGAGGAAAAAGAACCCGAGGCATCTCTCCTGCGGGCCGAGATCGAGCACGGGTTTCACGGCGTCGGCATACACCAGCGGCGGCGAGGACCACATGCCGGCCAGACCGGCGGCGTGGGCGCTGAGATGCAGGTTCTGCACCGCACAGGCCACGGCGAGCAGGTCTTCGATTTCGGGAATCTTGCCACCGGGCGTGTGCGCGCAGGCCAGCGCGATGACCACCGGCGCCTGGCCGAAGACGACGCCGAGTTTGGCGCGTTTTTCCGGGCGGACTTCCGCGGACGGGGTCACTTCGTCATAGACGCGTGGCAGTTCGGCGGCGAGGCGGGCGCGGGCGGCGCCGGTGAAGACGTGGAAGCGCCACGGCTCGGTCAGCCCGTGCGTCGGCGCCCAACCGGCGTTGGCCAAGAGGCGCTCGACCAGCGGACGGGGCACGTCGCGCGCCGGGTCCATCGCCGCGGGCTTCCACGAGCGGCGGGTGCGGATGAGGCGGTCGAGCACGGCGGCGGCGGAAGAAAGAATTTCGGTTGCAGGGCCTTCCATGAACGTGCCACCATCCCCGGCCCCCGCGTCACCGCAACTTTTCACCCTGAATCATCAGCCCGACATGCCGCTCGCCGTTGGAACCACCGCCCCCGATTTCACCCTCAAAACCAAAACGCCCGCAGGACTCGCCGATGTGAGCTTGTCCGCGAATTTCGGCCAACGCGCCACGCTGCTGCTCTTCGTGCCGCTCGCCTTCACCGGGGTTTGCACCAAGGAATTGTGCGATCTCTCCGGCGGCCTCGGCGACTACGAGGATCTCGGCGCCGCCGTGCTGGTGGTGAGCGTGGACAGCCCGTTCGCGCAGGAGGCCTGGGCCAAGCAGGAAGGCATCACGCTGCGGCTGCTCAGCGATTTGAACAAGACGGTCACCACCGCCTACGACGTGCTCCTGCCGAATCTCGCCGACATCGGCGACACCGCCGCGCGCGCCGCCTTCGTCATCGACAAGGAAGGCGTGATCCGTTACGCCGAGCAAACGCCGTCGCCCAAGGAATTGCCGGATTTCGCGGCCGTGAAATCTACGCTGGCCGCCTTGTAAGTTCCCGCCTTCGACGGCGTCGCCCGCCCTTGCATCCATCGCGGGTTGCGGCCTTGTTAGAGGCGTCCCGGCGCGCTCCGCCTTTTTCCATCCACCATCATGCTCCGTTGTCTTTTCTGCTGGTCCTGGCTCCTGGCGGCCGTCCTGTGCGGCACGGGGTGTGCGACGATGGGAACACCCGACAAACTCGCCCTGCCCCCGCGCGACGAGAAGGTGTCGTTTTTCGGACCGGGCCGCGACCGGCTGGACCGCAAGACGCTGGAGCCGGTCTATTTCGCGCCCGGCAGTTGGCGGATTCCCGACGGCGAGCGTGACAAGCTCGATCGCGCCGCCGCCGCGTTGGGGGAAAGCCGCCGTGCCATTCTCGGCGGCTTCGACGACACGGTCGCGCCCGAGGAATACAGCCGCGTGCTCAGCGAAGCGCGCGCGCAGACCGTCCGCGAGGCCTTGGTCACGCGCGGCGTGCCCGCGGCGCATTTGCAGACCGTCGGCTTCGGCCAGGCCCATCCCGTGGGCAACGACCCCGCCCGTCTCCGCCGTGTGGAATTCGGTCTCATCAAGTAACCACCACCATTTTCCATGACCCTCGGCCAACTGCTCACCGACGACCAGATCGTGCCCGACCTCATCGGGCGCGACCGTTGGAGCGTGCTCGGCGAGTTGACCGCGCGGTTGTTCGAACTCGACCTCGTGCCGGAGGCCCACCGCTCCCTGACGGTCGAGCGTCTGCACGAGCGGGAGTCGCTCATCACCACCGGCATCGGCTCCGGCGTGGCCATCCCTCACGCCCTGTGTCCGTATTCGCGGCACATCGTCGCCGCCTTCGGCCGCTCGCGCGAAGGCATCGAATTCGACGCCTTCGACAAGGCGCCGGTGCATATCGTGGTGCTCTTCATCGTGCCCGAGACCAATTACCGCCTGCGCCTCGAAACCCTCTCCGCCATCGGCAAAACCCTCGCCCATCCCGAACTCCGCGCGCGCCTGCTCGCCGCCCGCACCGCTTCCGAACTGCGCCTGCTGCTCAGCGGCCGGCCCGATTCCAAAAGCCCCGTGCTCCATTCCGGCGGAATCACGCCGTTGTGAGG
>CAZQUC010000027.1:4784-13011 GCA_964596095.1 uncultured Enterobacteriaceae bacterium | reverse complement strand
CTTTCCCACCATGCGGCCACCCGCAATCCCCGTCTCCATGAACCCCTATCTCGCCGAATTCATCGGCACGCTCGTGCTCATTCTCCTCGGCGATGGTGTCGTCGCCAATGTGTTGCTCACCCGCTCCAAGGGCCACGGCTCCGGGTGGATCGTCATCACCACCGGATGGGCGCTGGCCGTGACGCTGGGGGTCTATATGGTCAACGCCTTCAGCGGCGCGCATCTCAATCCCGCCGTCACGCTCGGGCTGGCCTCCATCGGCAATTTCCCTTGGGCCGACGTGCTGCCTTACGTGGCGGCGCAAGTGGCGGGCGCGTTCGCCGGCGCGACGCTGGTGTGGCTGGCGTATCTGCCGCATTGGAAATTGACCGATGATCCGGAGGCAAAACGCGGCGTCTTCTGCACCGCGCCCGCCGTGCGGCAGCCGGGGGCGAATCTCCTCACGGAAATCATCGGCACGGCGCTGCTCGTGCTCGGCGTGCTCACGGTCCTCACGCCGGCCAATCTCGTGCCGAACTCGGGTTTCGACACCGGCTTCGCGCCCGTCCTCGTCGGGTTGATCGTGTGGGCCATCGGGATTTCGCTCGGCGGGCCGACCGGCTACGCCATCAATCCCGCGCGCGATCTCGGCCCGCGCCTCGCCCATGCCGTGCTGCCCATCGCCGGCAAGGGCGCGTCCGATTGGGGTTACGCATGGGTTCCCATTGTCGGCCCGCTGCTGGGCGGCGTGCTCGGCGCGTTTATTTATCAAAGTGTCTGGCCGCGTCTCGTCAGTGAAGCCGCCGCCGCCGCCGTGAATTTCTAACCCAGCCCCCGCCATGAAAAAATACATCCTCGCTCTCGACCAAGGGACCACCAGTTCGCGCGCCATCGTCTTCGACCGCCGCGGCGCGGTGAAGGCCGTCGCGCAACAAGAGTTCCGCCAGATCTTTCCCCAGCCCGGCTGGGTCGAGCACGACGCGGAGGAAATCTGGGCCACGCAATTGGCCGTGGCCCAGCAGGCGCTGGAAAAAGCGTCGCTCACCGCCAACGAGATCGCCGCCCTCGGCATCACCAACCAGCGCGAAACCACGCTCATCTGGGACCGCGAAACCGGCCGGCCGGTGGCCAATGCCATCGTCTGGCAGGACCGCCGCACCGCCGGCTTCTGCGACAAACTGCAAGCCCGCGGCCACGGCCCGTTGATCCGTGAGAAGACCGGACTCGTCATCGACGCCTATTTCTCCGGCACCAAGCTGCATTGGTTGCTGAATCACGTGCCCGGACTGAAAGCCCAGGCGAAAGCCGGCCGGCTCGCCTTCGGCACCATCGACTCGTGGCTGGTGTGGAACCTCACCGGTGGCCGCGCGCATGTCACCGACGAGACCAACGCCTCGCGCACCCTGCTTTTCAACATCCATACCCGGCAGTGGGATGAGGAATTGCTCAAACTCTTCGGCGTGCCCGCGTCGTTGCTGCCGGAAGTCCGCTCCTCCAGCGAAGTGTATGGCGAGACCACACTGCTCGGCGCGCCCGTGCCCATCGCCGGCCTCGCGGGCGACCAGCAGGCCGCGCTCTTCGGCCAGGCCTGCGCCACCCCCGGCATGGTCAAGAACACCTACGGCACCGGCTGCTTCATGCTCATGAATACCGGCGCCAAGCCCATCACGTCCAAGAACAACCTCCTCACCACCATCGCGTGGCGGATCGATGGCAAGACCGAATACGCGCTCGAGGGCAGCATCTTCATCGCCGGCGCCGTCGTGCAATGGCTGCGCGACGGCCTGGGCCTCATCGCCTCCTCCTCCGAGATCGAAGGCCTCGCCGCGCAGGCGCCGGATACCGGCGGCGTCTATCTCGTGCCCGCCTTCGCCGGGCTCGGCGCGCCGCAGTGGGATCCCTACGCGCGCGGCCTGCTCATCGGCCTCACCCGTGGCACCGGCAAAGCCCACATCGCGCGCGCCGCGCTGGAAGGCATCGCCTACCAGGTCGCCGACGTGCTCCGCGCCATGCAGGACGATTCCGGGCTGAAACTGAAAGAGCTGCGCGTCGATGGCGGCGCGTGCGCCAACAACCTGCTCATGCAATTCCAGGCCGACGTGCTCGGCGTGCCCGTCGTCCGCCCGCGCGTCGCCGAAACCACCGCCCTCGGCGCGGCCTACCTCGCCGGCCTCGCCGTCGGGTATTGGAAAGACCGCAAAGACATCGCCACCCAATGGCAAATGGACCGCCGCTTCACCCCGCAAACCACCCCCGCCCAACGCCGCCGCCTCCTCGCCGGCTGGTCCCGCGCGCTGGAGCGCTCCCGCGGGTGGGTGGAGGCGTGATGGCGCTTCCGGAAAATTTTACTGCGGGCGGGGGAGATGGAACCGATCCCAAGCGGTGCGAAGCCCCACCCTCCCTGCGCCTCTCGCAAATTCTCTATTATTCCTATAGACAATTGGTTGTTTCGCGGTAGAGAGGGAGCATCCGGCATGCCGGAGATTGTTGCCACGCCCATCCATGCCCAACTATCAACTCAGTCATCTCGAACAACTTGAAGCCGAGGCCATTTTCGTGCTTCGGGAAACGGCGGCGCAGTTCCAGAATCCGGGGCTGCTCTTTTCCGGCGGCAAAGACTCCATCGTGATGGCGTGGCTGGCGCGCAAAGCCTTCTGGCCGGCGAAGGTGCCCTTCGCGCTCGTGCATGTGGATACCGGCCACAATTTCCCCGAAACGCTGGTCTATCGCGATCAATTCGTGGAAAAACTGGGCGCGCGGCTGGTGATCGGGCATGTCGAGGAAAGCATCCGGCGTGGCACGGCGCGCGATGAGACCGGGCCGAAGGCCTCGCGCAACCGCCTGCAATCCGTGACCCTGCTGGAAACCATCGACGCGCACAAATTCGACGCCCTGCTCGGCGGCGGCCGCCGGGACGAGGAAAAGGCCCGCGCCAAGGAGCGGTTTTTCTCCCATCGCAATGAATTCGGCCAATGGGATCCGAAGAACCAGCGACCGGAATTGTGGAATCTCTTCAACGGACGCCATCATCCCGGCGAGCATTTCCGCGTCTTCCCGTTGAGCAACTGGACGGAAATGGACGTGTGGATGTATATCAAGGAGCAGGCGATCCCGCTGCCGTCACTGTATTTTTCCCACTCCCGCCGCGTCTTCCAGCGCGACGGCGCGTGGATCGACGCCGAGACCGGCTTCGCCAAGCCGCAGGACCACGAAACGGTGGAGCCGCGCGTCATCCGCTTCCGCACCATCGGCGACGTGACCTGCACCGGCGCGTGGGAATCCGAGGCTTCGACCATCGACGAGATCATCGCCGAAGTCGCCGCCGCGCGCGTCACCGAACGCGGCACCCGCGCCGATGACAAGGTCTCCGAAACTTCGATGGAGGACCGGAAAAAAGAAGGCTATTTCTGAGCCTCGGCTGTCTCTTTGCGACGCCATCGCCAAAGGAGAAACAAGACCGGCGGCCGCGCCGGATCTCCTTCCCGAGGTGACCGTGCGGGAGTCCCGCGAGATTCCGTGGGAAGGCGGAACACTCGTGCTCCAGCACATCGCGTCCCCCGCCCTCGCTGGTCGGGGTTCGTCTGGATCAGCCCGCCCCGCTCCCAACGTGTCCGGGACGCCCAAATTCCTCGGCGTCAACGCCTCCAGCGGCCTCTTCACCGGCGGAACCGGCAAAGGCCTGGAAATCAATTCCGGCATGCTGCTGACCACCGGGTCGTTCGCGCTGTGGAATCAAGGAAACCGCCATGACAAGATGGATGAGAGTCAAGATAATAACTTCCCGAAAAGGCTGGAGCCCGAGAGCCCCTCTCGTCGGAGACCGTATCCTCGGTTCTTTCGCCACCGATGCTGCTGTGCTTAAATTTACAGATTATTGTGTTAATTCTCAACTGGAAATGGAAATTCAGTTCGGCTCCGAAGAATACAATGAATACATTTCCCATCAATTAATCGCTGGTAGCGATTTCCATAATGACGCCTTTCTCATCACCGTCGATGGTGTTCCCATTTCTCCCTTGCCCGACGCCACCGACATTATCGCAGCCAATACCGTTCACCCCTTGATTACAGAGCCGGAATGCCCCCTCTCGACGCAGATTATTGGGAACCTCGAAATGAGCACTTGTTTGTGGATAACACTACTATCATATCCAACCACACCACGTGTGGAATACGATGGCTTGACCGTTCGTTTACGCCTTCATGCGTTTGTTCAGTCTGGCCAAAACCACCAGATTCGAATTGCCATCGCAGATACGGATGATGAGAAACTCGATTCCGCATTGTTTATCAAGCAATCCAGCATCCGCGCCATCAATCCAAATTAATAAATAATAATCATTTATGAAGAATGTCATTTTTTCTTTACTCATGACATGCTTACTAACGCGCGTCAACGGAGCCTCTCTGATCGTGGATAGTTTCACTGAAGGAGCGGTGGAACTTACTGCTGGCGGCATTGATCGTGAAGTCAGCAATTTAACAACCCCATTTGGCAAAACACGATATACTGAAATCACATTCCGAGGCGTGGCCACAGGAACGATTCTAACCGCCTCGCTCAAGCCGAATTCAGGCCAACTTGAATTCGTGGCTAATGGGGAGACCACGAACCCTAACCGGCGTCTATACCTAGAGCTATATTACGTCGGTGGCGCTTACGAAGGCATCGAACCAGCCAGTATTATCGGTTATACCGGCGTGGTTTTTTCTTTCAGCGCTCTCTCCGGCGAAGGAGGCATTGAGGTTGCGACCAGACCCAGCGCCGTCGTCAGTGGTGATGCGGAAAACCGAATTCCATTGACCGAAGCCGGCGAGGTCTTTTACCCCATCGAGAAGATAAACTACGAGAGCTGGCAGTCTCCCGAAGCCATATCGAGCTTGTATTTCCTCTTCACCGCCACGAGCGAGCAATTCTCCTTCACCCTGGATGAAATCCGCTTCGTGGTGCCCGAACCCGCCAGCCTCGCGCTGCTGGCCTCCGGCACGGCTTTGGTGCTGTGTCGCCGACGCGCCTCGTTCACCTCGCCTCTGAGCTAAAGACATGATGAAATCGCTCACGGTGATTTCGCTCGTAACGGGCATGTTGGCGCACGCCGACGCCGCATCCCTGATCGTGGACAGTTTTACCGAGAGAGGTGTCGATTTTGAATATCGCAACGGCACCGTCAGCTATATAGTCGATTTGGAGACTCCATTTGGAAGCCACAGGACGGTCACTCGCAGGTCCACGAATACGGATACGTCAGCAGGCTGACGACGACGATACAGACCGATCCTGCAAATTTTTCCGTTACGGCGGGTAGACTCAAACAGTGTGGACGAAATCAAAATTCATTGAATATCAATTTATTAGGTTTTCCCACACCGCCTGAAGCAGCATCACTATCCCATCCCTCCATTCCGTCGTTGCCATCGCCGAAAAACCGGCTTTTGCTGCGCCTCGTTCTTTGCCCGTCGATGGAATCCGCCGTCTCATCTCCCGCTGCCACCGGTCCCCTTCTCTCCCGCACGCCCCGGCAACTGGCGCGGCGGTTTCCCTTTGGCTATGAATCCCACTACGTGCTGTGGAAGCTGCGGCTGGATCCCGTTTATCGCGAAACGCTGCGCGCCCTGCACGGCCACGATCTGCCGTTGCTGGATCTGGGCTGCGGGCCGGGGTTGCTGGCGTTGTATCTGCGGGCGGGAGGCTTCCGCGCGCCGGTGCGGGGGCTGGATTACGATCCGCGGAAAATCGCCATCGCGCGCGGGGTCGCGGCGGGCGAGCCGGGGCTGGACTTTGAAGTGGCCGATCTCAAAGAAGGGCTGCCGCCCCACTGCGGACACGTCACCGTGCTGGACATCCTGCAATTTTTCAATGCCGGAGAGCGCCATGCGTTGTTGGCCGCCGCCGCCGCGCGGGTCGCGTCCGGCGGCCGGCTCATCATCCGCACCTGCCTGCGCGACGAAGGCTGGCGCTTCCGCCTCACGCGGGCCGGAGACTGGCTGGCCAAGGTGACATGGTGGATGAAAGACGACGCGACCCATTACCCGACACGCGACGAAATCGTGGACACGCTGGAAGCGGCCGGATTGCGCGGCAGCGTGCGGCGGCTCTCCGGCCGCCTGCCATTCAATAATTTTTTCATCGACTTCGCCCGGCCCGCGATGGAAGGCTCAGGCAACGGAGCGGCGGCGGCGCATCAACAGACCGCTCACGCCGCACAGCACGAGGCCGAGTGACACCGGCTCGGGAATCACGGCATATCCCAAGTCTTGCAAGAGGCCCAAATCGATATCGGTGACGAAGCGGCGCTCCCCCGCGCTCAGGGCTGGCGCCAGCACTACTGTCTGCAAGTCGCCGGTGCCGACGACTTGGCCGGTGAGGTTTTGCGCGAGATGCCCCGCGCTGGCCCCTACGGCCAGAATCGCGGTCGTTCCCGCGGCCGCCACGGCGGAGGAGCCGGCCAGCGTCCACGTGTCGCCGCTGGCATAGCTGTTCCATGTGAACGAGGCGCCGGCGCCCAGCGCGTGCATGATTTCATGCAGGGCGACGGAATAGAGGTCGAACGCGCCGGCCGTCACCGGTGTATCAGGGTCCAAATGCCAGGATTGGCCGCCCCCCAACGTGTTGTCGAACCATAGGCTGCCGACCGTCATCCCCAAATCCAGCGTCACGGTTTCTCCGCCCACGATTTCTCCACCTACGATTTCTCCACCCACGGTTTCTTGATAACGTGTGATGATCGGCCCGCCGCCACGGGACATCACCGCATTGGATTCGGCTTCCATGAGTTGCGCGGCGGCCGCATTGCTGCCGCCCATCGGCGTGAAGTTGAAGTTGATGGCGCTGCCACCGGGACCGGCTTGGCCCAAGGTGGGGGCGGTCAAATCCCGTTCGCCGACGTAGAGGCGGATGGTATTGGCCGGAAGCGCGGGATCGGCCAGAGTCACCGTGCTCAAGTCACTCGGATTTTCGTAGTTCAACCCCCAGGTGACGCGGTAAAGCGAATCGCCGCTGGTGGCCTCAAACACCGGCGATGACGGAATCGCCCCCAAACTGGTCGGCGCCAGCAGCGCGTTGAGATCAGCCGCCGCTTTGTCCACAGCCGCTCGGGCCGATTCGTCGGCAAAAAACAGGCCGGCATGAGTATAATCCAATTGGATCAACTGGGCGTGGGCGGAGGACGTGGCGAGCGCCAACGCCGGAATGATGAGGGTCAATGCGAAACGAGTGGTGCTCATGAAGTGATGCCGCATTGTGATTAAAAGCGTGCGCGCTGGCCAGCAAAAAAGCAGAATTCTTCCAGACCGCCCGAGGTCAAAACGATCCGGATGTTTTTTGGGCGTCGGCTGCGGGCGCGGACTTTTCCGCCAGACGGTCGTCCACCTCGCGGGCGAGATCGACGAGGTAGGCGTCGCCCCGCAGATGGCGGGTCATGCCGACGAGGAGGTAGTGGCGGTTCGGGCCCTTGATGACGGCGGCGTCGTGCAGCCACTGCTGCCATGATCCCCATTTGCGGATGATTTCCACGTCGCGGCCTTCGAGGGCTTTGACGAACTTGATCCGGTCATGCGGCACCTCGGGCGAGAGGAAGATATCCCGCATGAGTGTCGAGGCTTCCGGTGAAATGAGCCGGCCTTGTTCGAGCCGGATAAAGAAACGCATGACCTGGCGGACGGTGATGGCGTGCGAGTGATTTCCGATCGGATCGCGGTAGCGCTCCTCGCCCGGTCCGTAATGTTTGCCGACCCACAGGCCGCCACCGCGCGTTTCGTCGTAAAACCCTTCCTCGTTCAGCACACGCTGGATTTCCGGCAGGCCCAACTCGCGGGAAAACCGCGCGGCGGCAGTGTTGCTGGAGGCTTTGGCCATCAGGCCGAGTTGGTGGCGGATCTCCGGCTCCAAGGCAACGACGGCTTCGGGATGGAAATGGAACCATGCGTAAAGGATGCCGATTTTCGCCACACTCGCGGCGTAGTCGAGCCGATCGGGCCGGACCAAGGCGAGGCGTCCGGTTCGGAAGTCGTAAAAACCGACGGAGGTTTCGTCTTCGGCGAGACCGTGGCGCTGGCGGAGGCGGAAATCGATCTGCTCCAGGATCGTTTGCCATGCCGGGCTGACCGGTGAGTCGTAGGTCAATTCAAACACGGGTTCGGCGAAGGCGGGCGCGGCGATGGTGGCGGACTCCCGGCGATGGCAGGCGGGCGTCGCCGCCACGACAGCCAGCATCAGGATGGTGAGAACGGCTTTGGTCATGCGATGGCG
>CAZQUC010000027.1:0-4684 GCA_964596095.1 uncultured Enterobacteriaceae bacterium | reverse complement strand
TTGCCGGCTTCGGCGGCCTGGCGGCGGAGGCGGTCGAAGTTGCCCTCTTCACACAACCGCACGAACCCTTCGGTGAAGGCTTTGAGATCATCCCACTGGCGGCGGATTTTTTTTGATTCGGCGGAGGTGATCGAACGGTCGGCGGCAGCGTCGGTGATGGATTCAAGCAGATCGGCGAACTGCTGGATGATTTCATTCATCGCCGGGAACACATCGCGGTGCGCGTCGTGGTCGTGATGTTTGGGATTGCGCACGAAATACCCGCCGGCCTGCTGGCAGAGCCATTGCACGAGGCGGGGACTTTGGGTCAATCGCACGAGCTGGGCCACGCGATCGAGAGGATTGTCCACCCCGCTGCCGCGTCCTTCGCCGGGCTGCGACCACTTGTAAACCAACGAGAGGGAAAGCCCCATCTCGGCGGCGATTTCCTTCGGGCTGGTATGCTGGAAGGCTTCGCGAAGAATTTCGTATGATTCCATGATGTGTCGGCCGGTTGCGCGCCGGGAATGCCTACCGGCTCAGCGCCGCCGCGCAAGGATCATTGCCGACTGGCCCTGCTGGTGCTTGTAGCCGATGCCGAAGCCGAGCGGCTCGGTCCCCGCGGCATGAGCGTTGGCGAGATCGTTCTGGTAATACTTGGTGAAGATGTTGAGCACGCCGCTGTAATTGCCGAAATGGCGCACATCCCAGCGGGCGGCCTCGAAGTTCCGCAACGGCACGCCCGAGTCGTCCTGCAACACCGCCGTGGCATGGGCGAGGGTGAAATTCCGGATGTTGGAGAAATAGCTCTCGTGCATGAGATAGGACGCGCTCTTGGTGAAGGCCACGTGCGGCCCCAGCGAGGCGACGAAGCGGCCGAAGCGCGAGGTGGGCGAGAAGCCATCGTTGGCGAGATTGGTGGTGAAGTAATACAGCGTGCGGCCGCCGTCGAAGCGGATGCGGAAGCCCGGCGACGTCCCCGCCCCGCGCGCGACGACCTGCCCCGCGCCATCCAGCGCCACGGCTTCCACGAAATCCACCTCATGCCCGGTGCGCGCGAGGAAGGTGAGGAGAATGGGCAGCGTCCCTTTCAACTCGGTGCGCTGTAGATCGACCTTCATGTCCTTGGTGATGAAGAAGGAAAAATTCAGCGAGCTGGTAAGCGCGGTGTAGAGGCCGTCCAGCCCCGCCTGCACCTGCGCGGGGTCGAGATCGGTCAGCATCGGCAACGGCTCGGCGCTTTCCAGGCCGCACAGGACATACGTTTTCGCGCCGGGGAAAAAGGTGTCGGCGTAGAGAAAGTCCGGTCCGCTGAAGGGGTAAAACATCACCTGCGGCGAGCGCAGGCCGCCCAAGGCGCGCGAGGCCCAGGAATCGATGGGTGCGCGGCGCAGCGTGTCGAACCGCCGCCAGAGTTCGTTGAGATTGTTGGTATGGCGCGCCCACCCCGGCTGCTCGCGCAACGATCGCAGGGAGGAGCCGCGGCCGCCCGGCATCCCGGCCAGGAACCGCGCCACGTCATCGACGCCCGAGGAGGAAGCGAAGGCTTCTTCGGTCTGGTTGCGCACCATCGCGCGCCGCACCTCCGTGCCATCCGCGGTCATGCCCTCTTGCCCTCCGCCTTCGGCCCGTTGCCACTGGCCCGGCGCGGCGCATCCGGCCAATGCCGCCAACCCGGCCATGGCCGCGCAACGCGTGAGGCGATGGCAAAACTCCCGGGAAAAATGAAAAACGGCCAATGGTTGGATCATCACGATGCTCACCATTGGCCGGTTTTCAGAAGCGTCCAGCGCAGGCTGGCGAAGAAACGCATCGCGCAAGACCAAGAGGCCCTGTGGGGCTCATCGAGCCTATCCGCACCGCCCCCCCACTCTACTCCGCAAACCGCCGGATGGAAACGATAGTCACGTCGCGGGGCACGCCTTCGGAGGCGGGGATGGGCACGGTCTCGCCGGCGGCTTTGCCGATGAGGGCTTTGCCCAGACCGGACAGATAGGAGACAATGTTTTTCGAAGGATCGGTGTCCCAGGCGCCGAGGATGGCGACGGTCTCGCTCGCGCCGGTGGCGTCCCGGTATTCCACGACGGTGCCAATGGAGACGACGTGGGTGGGCGCTTCCTTGAAATCCGAGGTGCGGGCTTTTTCCAGCTCACGCTCCATGACCTTCTGGCGGCGCATGAGGACGCGCTGCTGTTCCTTGGCGGATTTAAACTCGAAGTTCTCCCGCAAATCCCCGTAGCTGCGCGCGATGGCGATGTCCTTGGTGTTTTGCGGGATTTCCTCCTTGATGAGCCTTTCGTAAGCGGCTTGGCGCTCCTCGAAGCTGCCGGCGCTGACGATGAGCACCTCGTCCGAGCCGTCGCTGTCATCGTCGGGATGCTCGATGAGTTCCTGCACTTCGGGCGCGGCTTTGATGACGCGGGCGAGGAGCGAGCGGCGGGTGAGATCGTCGAAGACGGGGCTGGACCAGAGGCGGCGCGCGAAGGTCTTGACCTGGCTGGGGTCCAATTGCCCGACGAGATCGCCGAGCATCTCGCGGTCGTCGGTGACGGCGTCGCGGAGGCGGCCGCTGCGGCGGAGGCTTTCTTCGTAGTGTTCGCGCTCCAGGGCGCTGAGCAAGGCGGGAGCGAAGTCGCTGTCGAAGACCTCGAAGGCGTCGCCTTTGCGCTCGCGGCAGATCCATTGCAGCACTTCGAAGCTCAGGCTGCGGTTCTGGATGCCGGTCTGAAGCCAGATGGTCAACTCCTCGCCCTTGCCTTGGTCAATGATGAAGCGCGCGATCTCGCCGAGGGTGCGCGCGGTGGTGGCATCGTTGAGGCGGGAAAAGGCTTCCTGCAGCCAGTCGCTGAAGGCGTGCGGAAAGGCGGCGAGCAATTGCTTCTGCCGGCTGAGGGGCAAGCCCTTGAGCACTTCGGCGACGGCCGAGCGCTCCTGCGCCAGCGCGCTGGAGAGGCTCGAACGGCCTTCGGCGGACCACTGCAACTCCGGCGTCTTGGAGGCGAGTTCGTCACGCAGGAGCAGCAGCTCGAATGCCGTGGCCGGTTGCAGGCGCAGGCCTTTGGCAGCGGCGGCGTCCAAGGCGTCGAGCACCTCGCGCAGCGGCTCCTGGCCGTTATCGAAGGCGTTCAGATTGGCCAGAATGGCTTCGGCGGCCTTCACCTTGCCCTTCAAATCCTTGGCCGAATTGAAATCTCCCAACAACGCGTCCGCGTGGCTCAGCCCCTCCGCGCGCAATTCGAGCGGCAGCGTGCGCTTGGAAGGGACGACGAAGGACTTGTTCGCGCGCAGGGCTTTTTTGGTGGTGTCCCACCAGTTTTTGAAGCGTCCCTCGGGCACAATCTTCGGCTTCACCACGGTCTCGAATTTGTCCAGCATCAGGGTGCCGCCGAAACTTTGCAGCACGAGCTTGACGAAGTCAGCCGGAGATTTTTCCGCCAACTCGGCCAGCGCTTTCGGATCGGCCACCCGCCGGGCCAGCACATGATCAGCGGGCAGCGGCTCCAGCGATTTGGCCGCGAATTCCAGTTTCATCTCATGCCCCGGTTTGCCTTCAAAATCGATGGACACTTTCTCACCGATCACATCCCATCCCGTCAGCCGTCCCGGGCCCCAACCCGTGTGCAGACAAAAGGCGCCTGGTTCAAGGAGGGAGAGCTTTTCCGCGGCCGGGGCGGACAATTTTCCGGCGGAGACGAGTGAGTCGAGATCTGGATGCATGGAAGGGGTAACCTAGAATCCTGCGCCCTCAGGGCAAGCGGGAATCTTATCACGTCTCCCCTCCCCCCGCCGAGGCCTCCGCGACCACCCGGACCGGTCACCCACACGCCTTTGGCCACCGAAATTCTGGAGAACATCATGAAAGCACCCATCAAAAACCGTTCAAAAACACGCAAAAATTCCCCTCTACTGGAGGATTTCAAAAAAATATGAAAGTTTGGCTTGAAATGTTTTTCACATATTTTATATTTATCATATTTTATATAATCCATGAACACACACTTCTTGCGTTTCCCATTGGTGCTGATTCCAGCCTTGTTGTCGCTCGTTTCGTGCGCGGACTTCAAGATTGCGAATGAGTTCCCATCATCCTTCAACGGCTCTTACCGCAGCTTCGGCTATGCGGGAACGCCGACGGAGGTCTATAAAAAAGCCTACGACTGCGGCCTCAGCGACCGTCGTGAACACCGGAGCCGGAACTGGCGCCGCCACAACGGCACCGTGCCCACCGAGCTGGAGGAATATCACATCCTCGGTTACGCCGATGGCTACGCGGGCAAAGTCCGCAGTGATTGCGCCGTGCCGTGCTGGAAGACGACACTCGAGCGCCGCACCTACTCGGGAGCCTGCTGCGGCAGCGACACCGAATCGCACACCAAGTAAGGCTCCAGGGCTGACGCCCGCAAGCCCGGTGAGCGATGCGGCGACCGCCGTGCCCGGTTGATCACCCGCACCCGCACCACGCCACATGAGGCGGCGCCTTTTTGGCCCGCATCACGCTCTTGGGAAACGCGGTGGAGAGCGAAGCCTTTGGAGTGCGGACGGCTTGCCTCCGCTCTGCGGAGGTGAGGGGCTTGCCCCTCGAGGCGGGCCAGGTCGATCAGCCCTCTCCGGAGCGTCCCCCGTGGGTTCTGTCCCCCCTCCGCTGCCGACTCACCGGCAAGCCGGTGAGCGCGAGAGCGGAGGCGAGCCTCCGCACTCCAGAAGG
>CAZQUC010000026.1:0-18784 GCA_964596095.1 uncultured Enterobacteriaceae bacterium | reverse complement strand
CTTTCCAGATCGCCGCGCCCTTCGAAGGTGGCAACAAAGCCTTTCTTGTTCACCAGCCACATGGTGGGAATGCCGGTAATGCCGAATTTCCGGCCGAATGGATTATCCCATCCCTCACCATCGAAATACTGAGGCCATGACATCTTATGCTCTTTGGCGAACGTGGCGAGTTTCTCCTTCGCTTCCTTTTTAGCCTCCGCTTTTTCCTCTTCACCGGCGTCCGGCTTCACGCGCGCGTTTTCGAATGAAATGCCGACGATTTCAAACCCTTTGTCGTGCAATTTCTCGTAAGCCGCGGTGACGTTCGGCAGTTCCGCGATGCAGGGGCCGCACCAGGTCGCCCAGAAGTCCACCAGCACCACTTTGCCGCGCAAATCGGCGAGATCGAACGCCTGGCCTTCGGAATCGGTGAATTTGAGATCGAGGGGGTTTTCTTTCAATTCGGCCTGGGTTTTGATTTTCGCCACGCGTCCGTCGAGCTGGGCGTTGCCGCGGAAATCGGGATACGCTTTCTTGTGCGTTTCGACGGCAGCCGTGAAGGCTTCGGGGTCTTCGATGGCATCGAGCTTGGCGTAACTGGCGAAGGCTTTGCTTTCGGCATCCGCATCCGGAGCGGCCAGCACGTCATCGAGCAATTTGCCGATTTCCTCCCCGCTTTTCTCTTCCTGGCCGAGTTGGCTGCGCAGGCTGTTGGTTTTGATCGTCTGAACCACCAGGCTCCAGCGACGGGAATCTTCCGGAAAGGCCTTCACGAACGCTTCGCTTTTGGCATCAACGTCGCTCAACCAGGCTTTGTAAATGCCAAGGGTTTCCTCGCGGGATTTTGGTCTTTCCTTGGGGTTGGGGCCTCGCAGCAGCGGCTCCAGTTCATTCCAGGCGGCATCGGCGCCGGAGGTCGCGGGTTTTTCCGCGGCCGGAGTGGAAGCGGTTTCTTCGGCCGACAGCAGGACCGGGGCCGTCAGCAAGGCGGCCACGAAGAGAGCACGAGTTTTCATGAGTGATGATCGAGTGGTGGTTCGAGAACAGAAGCGCGGGACATGGCCGCGCTGACGGGCGTGGAGGAAACCATGAGAGGTGATTTGTCATACAGCAAGACGAAGATTTCCGTAAACGTCATGAGGGATTTGAGGGAGGGTGGAACCTGCGCCCGGCACACCGCATTCTACCGGCCGCCGGCACCGGGAGCCGTCACGACCGCGCTTCCCGGAGTGCCCGCGGTGAGCCGGCGTTTTTGCAGCTCCCTGCCGATGCCGAGGATGGTGACGTGGTTGAGAGGAAACTCCAGAAAGACATGCAGGTAGCTCAGAGCGAAGAGCACCTTGAAGCCGATATTGAAATTCCACAGATAGCACCCGACGGCCGCGGCCCACAGCACGGCGATGACGGCCATGCGGCGCTTGGAAATGCGGTGCCATTGGATGACGGCGGTCTTCGAAAACCAGTTCAAATAATGGTAAGTGTAGGCGAAGGCGATGAGCCGCATGACGACGATGCCGGGCTTGGAAAGGAAGATCGAATGCAGGAGCACATCGTCCGAGGCGACCATCTCCGGTCGGTAAAGGCCGAGCATCTCGACATTCAAGCCGGCGAACATGCGGTAGGTCTCCAGCACGTATTCACCGGGCACACCCTCGGGCGGCGCGGGCCAGAGAAACACGATGGGAAAGACCACGAAACACGCCACCGCAAGATATCCCGAGCGGCTGCGTCCCTTGAGCGCTCCGTATAGCATGAACAAGCCGGTAAACACATAGACGTGAACAAGCGTCGGCACGAACACCGCCAAGAGGGTGATGAGCGGCTTGGAGAAGAAGGTTACCCCGAGCATCACCAACAGCGCCCCCATGCGAATCCATTTGTGCTGCACGAGCACCATGACCAGCGCCGCGCCGAAACACAGGGCGACGATCCACGCCACCGCGTGATCCTGCGACACCTCTCCCGGTGGCGGATCCGGCCACCAGAAGGCCACGATCGCCAGCACCAGCGCGCCCAACCCCAGCCCCCAGTAATCCCGCTTTCCCCGCGTGAAATACCCGCGCTGGTGAAGCCAGGAGATTTCCGTCAAGTAGTGCGCCGGCCCCAGCACCGCATACGAAAACAAAAACAACTCGAACGGCAGAAAGATCGCGATGAGGCAGGACAAGGCGATCAGCCCGATGTTGACGTAGTTGATCGCATCCGCGTTCGGAATGCTGTCGGTGTGTTTCATGGGGGCCTCGAACCGGTTGAGTGTAACAACCGGCGGGGCTCCGTCCAGAGAAACGTGACGTAAATGTCACATAAAAATAGTTGATCCAGTCATTTTTACGTAATCAACGCTCCGGCAACGGCGCCCGCAACGCGTCGAGCAGGTAGGCGCAGGGCCGGAAGTTTTCGATAATAATTTCCTCCTGGCCATCGCGATGGAGACGGACCTGCTTGAGGTTGAAATTCGGTGTTTTGTGGGGGGCGAAGAGGATGTCGTCGTGAGTGGCGTTGCGGTGTTGTTTGAAGAGATCGGGCGTGATGTGGCCGCCGAGATGGTCGTCACGCCCGGTGGCGAGATGGCAGGTGCCGAGGACTTTTTCATCCTGGATGTCGGCGGCGGACACCGGGAGCACCTGGGTGCCGAAGCCGAGTTCGCCGAGCACGCCGGTCATGGGGTCGTCCGCGAGCTTGGTGTTGTGGGCGGCGATGGTGTCGGGATTGCCGGCGAGGAGCTCGCTCTTGATGATTTTGCCGCCGATGACGGTGAGCTTGCCCAGCGTGCCGTCCTCGTATTTGAGCGGGAAAAATCCTTCCGCGCCGGTGGGCACGAAATACACTTCGCCAGCCGGTAGATTCGCGATGTCCGGGTCGCGTCCGAGGCACAGGCCGTGGGATTTCTGCGCTTCCTGCTGACCAAGGAACAAGGTGGCGGTGAGGATTTCCCCGCTCTCCAGTTCGAAATCGATCTCCACATCGTCGGCCTTGGTCAGCGCCCGGCGGAGCTTTTCCGCGTCACGGCTGACCTCGTTGTAATCCACGGCCAAGCCGGTGCGCAGGATGATGGGATTGAGCCCGTGCAGGGTCGCGCCGCGGAAGAGGTATTTCTTGGCCATCGCGGTCAACGGCGCGGTCGCCGAGAAGGTGGAGATGCAGAGGATGAGATCGTAATGGGGATACACGTCCTGCTCGAGGCTGAGCTGCCGGCCGTCGGGCGCCCATGCCTCGTCGTCGAGATCGAGATTCGAGCCGTGGGTCATGCGGTAGGCGAAGAGTTCGCCGCCGGTGAGGTCGAGCTCCGCCATGCCGCCATTGAGTAAGCCCTGGTAAAACACATCATGAGCATGGCGCTGGATGGCATAGGCGGGGTTTTTGAGGAACGCGAAATCCGTCATCTCCGTGGCGGGATCTTCCAGGTCGATGAGCACGCAGACGCGGCAGCCTTCGATGGGAGCGAAGACGGTGCCGAGCAGGCGGGTGAGGCTGAAGGGCGGGTAAGTGCGGGTGGTGGCGTCGAGATGAAGCTCTCTGGGCAGAGTGGCGTTGGACATGGATCTGAATGGGTGAATGGTGGGGATAACGCAGCACATGTCGGCCCCGGATGCAAAAACGATTGTCATTACCGGCGTCACGCGCGGCCTTGGCCGGGCGCTGGCGCGCGGCTTCGCGGCCCTCGGCCATCGTGTGGCGGGATGCGGGCGCGACGCCGCCGCGATCCGCGCCTTGGCCGGAGAACTCGGCGCGCCGCATGTGGTCATGACCGCCGATGTGACGAAGGCCGGCGAGGTCGCGGCCTTTGCGGAGCAGGCGCTCGCGGCCTTGGGCGCGCCCGACCTGCTGCTCAACAACGCCGCGCTCATCAACCGCAGCGCGCCGCTTTGGGAGGTGCCGGAGGCGGAATTCGCGCGCGTGATCGACGTGAACCTGAATGGCGTCCATCGTGTGCTCCGCGCCTTTCTGCCCGCGATGCTCGCCCGCGGCGCGGGTATGGTGGTGAATTTTTCCAGCGGCTGGGGACGAAGCGCCGCACCGGAGGTCGCGCCTTATTGCGCGACGAAATACGGCATCGAAGGACTGTCGGCCGCGCTGGCGCAGGAACTGCCAACCGGTCTGGCCGTCGTCGCGCTCAATCCCGGCATCATCGACACGGAGATGCTGCGCTCGTGTTTCGGCGACGGCGCGGGGGATTTTCCCGATCCGGAGGAGTGGGCGCGGCGGGCCGTGCCGTTCTTGTTGGGCCTGTCGGCCCGCGACAATGGACGGGCGTTGACGGTCGGGTGAGGAAACAAGCGGCGGTTCGCGCTTGCGGTTAAAAAGGGTCGATGGTGATTGCAGGCGCGTGAACAAATACCTCCGATTCCTTCTGTGGCTGCTGCTGGCTTGGTGGCCGATGCAGGTCGTCCACGAAGCCGGTCATGTGCTGGGCTGTCTTTTCTCCGGTGCAGCGGTGGAGACGGTGGTGCTGTGGCCTTGGGAATTCTCGCGCACCATTCGCCATGGCTCCGAACCTTCCGAGGAACCAAAAAATCGGTCTTTCAAGCAGGACCACCTTCACCCGCCGCGGGAGGTGAACACGACCATCGGCTTGGCCGGCACCGAGGGAGGGAGGGCGAGTTCGGGGTGAGAGGCGGCGGCGGGATCGGGGGGGGCGGACGGCGGCGGAGCGACGGCGGCGAGCCGTTCATTCTCCGCGCGGACCAAGGCCAGCTCCGACTCCAGCAAGACGCGCAACCGCTCCTGCTCGGTGAGGCGGGTTTGCCATTGCGCCAGCTCCTCCTGCCGCGCGTCGGTCTCGGCCTGATGATCGGCCCCTTGCGCGTCGAGCGTGCTGTGCAGTTCGGCGTGAGTGGTTTTCAGCTCCTCCAGCTCGGCCTGCACCTTGAGGCGCTGGGCTTCGCTGGCGGCGAGATCGCGGTCGAGGCGGGCCGCGTGTTTTTTCTCCAATGCGGCCTGGGCCAATTGGCGGTCGCGGGCTTCGAGCTGTTGCTGCAGGCGGGCGACGGCTTCTTCGGTGGTGGGGGTATCCGAGGGCGGCGTTTCCGCGGGCGGAGCCGCCACTGCCGCTGCTGCGGTCAGGCGGGCTTGCAGGAGTTCCACCTCCGCTTGCAAGGCGTCGCGGGTTTGGCGCGCGCGCGTCGTTTCCTCGTCGCGGGCGGCGAGTTCCCGGCGCAGGCGCGCCACTTCTTCGTCCTCTTCCTGCGCGGCATCGGACGCCGCCGGAGCCGGCTTCGCCTCCGCGTCGGCCAATTGCCGGCGCAAGGCGTCCGCCGCGTCGTGATCGGCCTGCCGGAGGGTTTGTTGCTCGGCGTGTTGGGTCTCCCACGCGTGGGCGGTCTCGCGCCACGTGTCGATCTCTTGCCGCAAGCGCGCCGTCTCCTCACGCAGCGCGAGCCGGTCGGCTTCGCTGGCGACGAAGGCTTCGTCGCGCTGCTTCGCCTGCACGCGCTCGGCGGTGGCGTCGGCGAGTTCCGCTTCCAACGCGATGAGACGCGCTTGCTCCGCGGCGGGCAGGCGCTCGATGATCCGCGGCTCCGCGGCCTCGCCGGCGGGAGCGGGCGCTCCTTCGCCCAAAAAGGAATGGCGGCACAATTCCGCGTAAATGCCCTCCGGCTCGGCCAGCAAAGCCTCATGCGTGCCCTCCTGCACGACCTGTCCGTGATCGAGCACGTAGATGCGGTCGGCGTGGCGCACGGTGGAGAGACGGTGGGCGATGACAAAGCACGTGCGCCCTTCCATCAAGCGGTCCAGCGCCTGCTGGATCTGCCGCTCGGTTTCGGTGTCCACGCTGGCGGTGGCTTCGTCGAGGAGGAGAATCGGCGGGTTTTTCAACAAGGCGCGCGCGATGCTGAGCCGTTGTTTTTCCCCCACCGAGAGCCGCACGCCGCGCTCGCCGACCTCGGTCGCGAGCCGCTCCGGCAGCCGCTCCACGAAGGCGCGGGCATTGGCGGCTTCCAGCGCCGCCCACAGCTCGGCCTCGGTCGCCTGTGGGCGGGCGATGAGGAGGTTGTCCTTCACCGTGCCATTGAACAAAAAGCTCTCCTGTGTGACATAGCCGATCGCCCCGCGCAGGCTGGCCTTGGTGATGTCGCGGATCGAATGGCCGTCGAGCAGGATGTCGCCGCCGCCGGTGGCGGGCAACTCATAGAAGCGGCACAGCAAGTTGATGATGGTCGATTTCCCCGCGCCGGTGGCACCGACCAGGGCCACGGTCTCGCCGGGACGCGCCTGGAGGCTCACGTCCTGCAACGTCTTCGTCCGCTCGGTGTAGGCGAAATTGACCCCGCGGTATTCGATACGCCCGAAGACCGGCGGCTGGATGACGTGCGCCTTCGGATCGTGCGGCGGCTCTTCCTCCTCGGTATCGAGAATGTCGAAGACCCGCTCCGCCGCGGCCCGGCCGGATTGGAAAATTTGGTTGAGCGTGTGGAGGCGGCCGATGGGCTCGTAAAGCAACGCGAGCAGAAACAGCACCGAGGCGAGTTCCCCGGGCGACAACTCCCCGGCCAAGGCCGCGCGCCCGCCGAACCACAACACCAGCACAAAACCCAGCGCGCCCACAAAGGCCATCGACGGCTGATACGTCGCCCAGGCCGTCATCACCCGCAGCGTGGCCCGGCGCAGCGTGTCGCTCACGCCGTTGAAGCGCGTGTGCTCGGCGTCTTCGCGCGTGTAGGCCTTGATCTGGCGGATACCGCCGAGGTTGTCCATCAGCAGGGAATTCATCGCGCTCGCGGCCTTGCGCACCGCGCGATGGCGTTGACGGGAAATGTTGGTGTAAATCAGCGCGCCAACCGCCAGCAAAGGCAGCGGCGCCAGCGCCCAGCCGCCCAGCGCGGCATTGGTCCAGAGCAGCACCCCGGCCACCACCACCACTTGCAGCAGCGCGGCCACCCCTTGCTCGATGCCGTCGATCAAGACGCGCTCCACCGCCGTCACGTCCTCCGACACCGTGGTCATGATGTCGCCCGTCGGCCGGTGGTCGAACCACGGCAGCGGCAACCGTTGCAGACGTGCATACAGGTCGCTGCGCAGGTCGAAGATCACCTTCTGCTCGAACACATTGTTGAGCACGATGCGCGCGGCATTGAGCAGATCGCGGGCGAAATACGCCGCCAAGGCCGCCAAAGCCCAGAAGGCGAGCCGGTCGGGCTGCTGATTGGGAATGGCTTCATCCAGAATATGCCGCACCGCCTGCGGATACACCAGCACGCCGCAGAGCACGCTGAGGATCGCGCACGTGAGGGTGCCGGCGGCGAGCCAGGGATACCGGCGCACCCAGGAGAAAACACGGAGCAAATTGTTCATTCAGGAAAAACGGAAAACCGGGGGAAGCCCGCCAGTTTAGAGAGCCATCCCGCGTCTGTCGCGTGGTTTCCTCGCGGGCCGATGGCGCCCCCCCCGTGCCATCGGGGCAAAGCACCTTCTCAACGCCCCCCAATGCTCTCCACGCGCCAATTCCGCCGCCAGTTGGTCGCGGGCGACGGCGGAAAGCGATGCGGCGGCCAGCCGGGCCGTGGCGGCGGCGGGATCGCGATGCCAGAGTGCTTGCAAGGCTTGGCCGTAGGCTTCGCGGCGCGGCGTTTCCTCGCCAACGAGCGCCGCGGCCCGCAGCGCGGCGTCTGCCTCTCCCGCCAAGCTGTAGCCAGCGGCGAGTTCGGCGAGCGCGCGGTCGCGGCTCGCACCCTCCGGCAAGGCTTCCACCCAAGCGTCCGCGGCGGCGGCATCGAATTTCATCCACGAGGCGACCAGATTGAGCGCGGCCCATTCGCGGGCGTCCCCTTCGGGCAACGACCTCACCCAGTCCGCGGCGCGCGCGGGATCGGACTGCGCCAGCCGGAAGGCGACGGTGCTGAGGAGAAAGACGTCCTCGCTCCGCTCCGAGTGCCCTATTTCCGGCGTGAGCAGCGCCATCGCTTTGGAGGGGTCGCTTTCGGCGAGGCTTTGCGCGAAGGCGCTGCGCAAGGTGAGACTCCGCTCGGCCGGCAAGGAGTCGAGCACGGCTTCGAGTTGCTCCAGCGGTTGCGAGATGAAACGGCGTGCCTGCGAAGACAGCGCGCCGCTTTTCGTGGGCATTTCCGCCAGCCACGCGGCGGCCGCGGCGGGATCATCCACCGGCAGAAACCAACTGAGGGCGCCAAGCATTTCGGGATAGAATTCCGGCGCGACCAACGATTTGAGGCGGGCGGCCGCGGTGGCGGGGTCGTCGCCCGCGAAGCGCTCGGCGAGCGTGGAGGCCATCTGCTCGCGTTCGCGTTCCGGCAGCGTTTGCCAGGTGGCGAGTGCTTGGTCCGCGGGTTGACTGGCCACGTCTTGCATGAGCAACGCGACCTCCGCCTGCTGGTGCAGGCGTTCGGGCAAAGGATGCTCCGCCAGCCACGCGCGCGCCGCGGCCGCATCCCGGGACGTCCACACGGCAAAGATCGTCCCCGGAACGCGTTGACCGAAAAGCCCCATGAACTGATCCGGCTGATCGCGCAGAAAGGCGGCGACGGTTTCCGGCTGGGAAGTCATCGCGGCCTCAAGCGGGCCGGGCAGCGTCAGGCGGTCCGAAGAAGAAAAGTCTCCCCGCACCCCTTGCTCGCGCATCCAATGCAAGGAGGCTGAGAAATCGGTGCGCGCCAGCACGGTGGCAAAACCGCTCTTGATGTCCCAATCCTCGCTGGCCTCGGCCTGGCGTTGTGCGGCGGCCGGATCGCGGGCGGCCAAGGCCTGGATCATCTTCTGGCCCATGCCGAGAACTTTGGCCTGACGACAAAACTCCTGCGCGGCGGGAAAGTCATCGGCAGCCCACGCAGCCAGTGCTTCTCGTAAGCCCGGAATGCCGTAGCCGGAAAGCGACTGGAAAATGGGAATCAAGGCCGTCGCCTGGGACGGCAGCCCCTCGCGAGTCAAATCCTCCACCATGATCGGCATGGCGGGATAGCTGAACTGACTACGGCTGGTGACGGAAGTCTGCGCCAGCGTTTGCAACGCCTCCACCCGCGCGTCGAAGGGAAATTCGCCGAAGCGCTTAGCCAGCAAAGAAGACAAGTAGGGCGGCGCCTGCCACGAGGCCAGTTTTTGATCCAGGATGGCGAACAGGACGTCATCGAGGGAAGCGGTGCGTAGCCAGGCTTCCAGGCGGGCCGCGCCAGCGGCAGTGGGCGATCGTATCCACTCCGCCACCATGGCCGGTCCTTCGCGCGGGAGGGAGGTGCGGGACGGGGCGAGGCTCGGAAGGAGCGGCCCGGCCTCGGGAGCGATCGAAGGCGCGGCGCGGAAGGAAAAGGCGGCGGCGAAGCCCCAACCCAAAGCCAAGCCCACCCCAGCCGCCAATAGGCAGAGAGCGGGCAGAGCAGATCGGCGGGGATGAGGAGTGGGCATGACGGATCAGGGAGTGGTGAAAGCGGGCAGGAGCGATTGCTTGATTGCCTCGGGCAAGGTGGACGCGTGAATGGCGGCGGCCGCGCCTTGAGGATCGGCTTTCGTCCAGGCCTGGGCGACACGTTGCAGATTTTTCTCCCGGTTATCCTCCGCATGGGTGGCGGCGGCCCAGTGCGCGGCGGCTTCGAGATCGTTTTCCGGCGCGTCGCGGAGCAGGTAATCGAGCACGCTGCCGATGGCGGAATCTTTCGAGGGTTGGGCGGGAAGCGACGCGAGCCACTCGGTGGTGGCAAACGGGTCCTGGCCGATCATTTGCTTCACCGGCTCGGCGAGGGATGCGGTCGCCTGCCATTCCGGCGGCAGCGAGGCGAAGAAGCCGGGCACGGCGGCCGCGTCGCGTCGGCCGAGGGCGGTGAGAAGCGGAGGGAAGCCGGCTTCTTGCTGGGCGGGGGTCAGGACTTCGGCAAAATGCGCGGCCATGGCGACTGGGTCCTTCCAGGCCACGCGGCGCATGACCTCGGCAAAGGAAGCCTCACCCTGCTGGCCCGCGCCCCAGGCCAAGGCCGCCACGGGATCATCCGTCGCGAGGCGATTCGTCACTTCGATGACCGACCGCTGGCGGGCCGGGCCTTCCGGGAGTTGCTCGACATAAGCGCGCACCCCGGCGGCATCGCGGTCATACCATTCCGAGAGCGCGGCGCTCAAGGTGGAGGTCACGCCGGAGGGGAGCGACGTTTCCGCGGGAAGAGCGAGGGCGTTGAGCCAGCGGACGGCCTCGACCGGCTGGGTATCGGCCCATTTTTGGAAGAGCATCCTGGACAGATAATCGCTGCCACCAGCCCGCTCGCTGCGCAGGGCAAAACCTCCCGAGGCGGCAAGGAAATCCATCACGACCTCCGGATGCCCGGGCAGCGCGGCTTCCAGGACCCGCTGCAGCGCTTGGTTGCCGCCGCTACTTTCCGTGGTGGCCATGGGGCCGCGAATGAAGAGGTCGCCCAACGCGTGGCGGTCGGGATTTCTCACCCCGTGATCGCGCAGCAATTTCAGCGCGGCGGCGGGATCGGTCTGGCTGAGCACGGCCGCGATCTCGGTGAGCGCCTGCTGGCGGGCGAGGCCGTGGAGTTTCTCCTTGGCGAAAGCTTGCGCGGCGACGGGATCGGTCTTCGCCAGCGCCGCGACATAGCGGGTCTCGGCGGAAGCGCGGTCGAGGCCGGTGGGCAGCGTGTCCAGCAGCGAACGGGCGGCGGCGAGATCGCGCGGCGCCAGTTCGGCCGCAATGATGGCGAGGGCTTGGGCGCGCTGGTGGGGCGAGGTCAACCCCTCCGCCCACGCCCGCGCCGCCACCGGGTCTTGATCCGCCCAAGCGCTTGCCAACGAGGCGATCTCACGCGCCGTGGTCTCAGCGGTGACGTGCCGCGCGGCTTCCTCCGGCCGTGACATATCCAGCCCGGTATTGAAGCCCTTGATGAGACGCGCCAAGTTCGGGCGGTCCGGCATTGAAGCGGCCCAAGCGCTCCATTGGTCCGGAGCAATCGCCCGGTTCAACACGCCTTGGTTTTGGATCTGGCGCAAGAATTCCATCGACTCTTCGGCCAGCAAGGCGAGCATCAGCTCGGGTTCGAGGCGCGCCAGGTATCGATAGACCAACATCAGTGGTTGCTGTCGAGACCAACGAAAAGAAGGAGTCACGTTCGGTGCCACTCTCGCCGCCAGCGTGCGACCGGCCGACACGACGGCGGATGGTTCGACCTCCACCCAGCGGACGACCAGCGCCTCCCACAAGTCGTGGCTGTGGTCATAATCCAGCGCCATCACCCAGGCGGCCATGTCTTGCAGTTCCTCCGCAGTCGCCTCGGGCAACCAGCGGATGAGCAGAGGCAGGCGGGCGGGTTCTCTCGCCTCCCGCACTTCGGCGCTCGTCGGACGCGGGAGGCGCGGTCCCCACGCGGCGGACGGCGTTTCCGGCGAGGCCGGAGACGCGGCGATCTCGCCGGAAGCGCGCGTCGAGGAAACGACCGGCCCGACGGACCGCCGAACCCAAGGAGCGAACGCGCCGGAGGCAAGCCCCAAGCCCAAGCAAAGCCCCACCATGGCAAACGGCCGTTTCATGTGTGGTGATAACGGAGAAGGCGCGGAGAAAATCCCCAGCGACAAACCGACCCAACGATAGCGCCCGCCCGCGGAGCCTGACAACACCGATCTGCCCCGTCCGGCGGTCAGAACGCGCCATCGTTGAGCAACTCCATCGTTTCGTCGCCGAAGCCGAGGGCATAGATCCGTTTCCGGCTGAGGTAAGTCACCAACGACGGGTCGAAGCTCACACTCGCGAGCAGCGGCAACACCGTATGGCCGGCATATTCCGGAAAGAACGCCGTCACTTCCCGCACTTTTTCCAAGAACGCGTCGGCTTTCTCCACCGTGGGGGTGGACTTGGCTTCGCCGACCAGCAGGTATTTGCGGCCGACCACCAGTAGGTCCAACTCCAGCATCCGCGAAGGATCGCCCGGATGCTTGCGTTTGACCCGGATGGCCAGCATTTCGATGGGGTCGTTTCCGAAGAGCTTCCCGGCGATACGCGCCGCATTGGGATGCACCATGTCTTCGACAAAACGCCCCACCCGATCCGAAATCTCGGCCATCCGCTTGTTGAAATCCTTGCGGTCTTTCTCCGCCTGCGCGCGGTCTTTCTCCGTCTGCTCTTCAGATTTCCGCCAGCGCTCCTCCCATGCGCGATGGTCGCTCTCCGCCCGCTCCTCGAATCTCCGCCAGCGTTCTCCCGATTCCTGGCGCAACAGGAGGAGGGCGTGGTCGGTGCGGGCATTGCTGGCGCGGATTTCCGTCACGTCTTCATGGATGGCCACGACCGCATCGGCCAGCCGCGCCATCGCCTCATCCAAGCGGTCCACTCGTTGGGTCACCGATACCATCTGTTCATTATACAGATATTCCACGTTCTCGCAACCGCCCGCTTTCGCCCGTCCGACGCCTCAAGGGCCGTCCACGAAAAACCCGGCTCTCCTTGACAGGAAAGCCGGGCGTGTCTCTCCGGGAATCAGCCGTGGCTTATTCCTTCGGGTTCTTCAGATTTTGTCCCTCGAAATGCTCGTTGTAAGCGGAGGAGAACAACTCGACTTGCTGGCCGCTCTTGGTGACCATCGGTTTGAAGCTGTTCCGCGGATCGAGCTTTTCTTGTTTGGCGGAGCCGTCGAGATAGACGATGACCGCTTTCTGGCCCTTCCACACCCCGCCCTTCTTGGTCGGGTTGTCGGTGTAGGAACCCACGGTGTCCGTGAAGCCGTCGGCGATGACGGGCATCTTGGAGCTGGAGGAAGTGTTCAGACCGCTAAGATAGGCCCAGTGGTTTTCACCACGCTCCAGACATTGCGTGTAGTCGGGTTTGGAACCGATGTCATCGTCCGGCCCGCGGTTGCCCGGAGTGCCTTGGTGCCAGGCGCTGCCGGCGACATAGAACGGTTTTTCCGTTTCGATGTAGACGCCGACGAACAATTCCTTGAAGGCATCGTTCGCGTCGCTGTCCGAGATGGGGAACGCGCCATCATTGTCGCTCGAATACATCGTCAAGGCCTTGAAGATGTTCGCGGCGTTCATGCTGGCGGTGGTCATCGCGGCGCTCAAACGGGCGCTGTTGAAGACCGGCAGCGCCACCCCGGCGAGCAGCGCGATGATCGAAATGACCACCAGCAACTCGACGAGGGTGAAGCCCCGGCTGTGCTTTTTGTTGATTTTCATATAGTTACTTATTTATGGATTATGGTATTGCCGTCTCCGCCGAAGTCCGGCCACTCGGCCGTTTCGAAGGAGACACCTCAACATAGAAAAATCCTCGAAATCCGGCAACCTTATTTCCATGTCGCGGCGTGCGAAGGCCGCTGATCGTTCGTTCGTGAATTCCCGAGTGGCGGCCTCGCCCTCAGGGCCGTGCCACTCCCGGAGGGACGCCACGGGTCATAAATTCCGCCGGAGAGCGGCCGTTGGGCGCGAGCCAAACCATGCCGCAGATGACGTTCGCGGATGGCATCGCTTTTGCTGCGCCCTCTTCGTCACGGCCGCAGCGCCTTGACCAGCACGCCGACATTGTGGCGCAGCATGCCCTCGAAGGTCGAGCCCGCGCCGGGCGCGGTGCCGTCGGCGATGAGCGGGTCGCCAATCTTGATGCCGGTCTCGCGGACAATTTCGGTGAGGACTTTGGGGTTGGCCTGGTCTTCGGGAAAGGCCGCTTTGATTCGTTGCTCGCGGATGATCTTGATGGCCTCGGTCACGTATTGCGGGGAAAAATCCTCCTCCTTCGCGAGGCCGAGCAAGGGGACGAATTTGAAGCCGTATTCCTTGCAAAAATACCCGAACGAGGCGTGGGCGGTGACGAGTTTGCGGTCGGCGCGCGGGATGGCGTTGAGCTGTTGGCGCGCCCAGGATTTCAAGGAAGCGAATTTTTTGGCCGTCGTCTCGCCCCGTGTTTTGTAAGCGGCGGCATTGGCGGCGTCGAGTTTGCCGAGTTCGCCAGCGACGAAACGGGCGGCGCGGGACATGTTGTCGGCGCCGTGCCACCAATGCGGGTCGATCCCGCCGCTGGCATGGGCCGGACAGCAGAGGAACAACTCGTTGCCGGCTTCGATCTTCAATGACGGGATGGGTTTGCCGACTTCGATGATCGGCACGCTGGCGCCCAGCGAATCCGCGAGTTTGCCGAGGTAATTTTCCAAGTGCTTGCCGGAGGCAAAGACGGCCACGCTGCCGCGTAGTTCGCGCAAATCGGAAGCCGTGGGCTCGAAATGGTGGGCGTCACCGCCGGGCTTGAGCAGATCGACCACCGTGACGTCGGACCCGCCGACCTGGCGCAGCACGTCGCCCACCAGCGGATGGGTGGCGGCCACTTTGATCGCCGCGCCGGCCGGCAGGAGCGAGCCGGCCGCCAGCACGAACGAGAGGCACAGCGTGAAAAATGTCGAACGTTTCATGGCATCGGAAAGAGCAAACGTGTGTGGAGGGATGGAAAAACGAGCGGAGCCAGACTCCGGCTGCAGAGGCGGTCACCGATCATGGTCGGGCCGTTTGAATAATATGCAAGTTTTTTGCTTTAGAGGCCACAACCATCGCTCACCGGACCTCGGCGCCGCCCCAGTTGAAGCCGAGGCCGAGCCAGACGGAATCTTCCTGCCCGGCGTCGTGCCAGTCGTGATTGTATTGGCCGCGGATGAAGAACGTGCGGTTGGAGTTGGCATACCACGTGAGGCCGGGGCTGAGGCGATGGCGTTCGGACAAGCCGGCGACGGCCACGCGGCTGACGAATTCGTAGCGGAGCGAGCCTTCCAAAATGCCGGCTCCGATCGGCTGCCCGTAATGCAGCGAGGTGTAAAACCCGAAGTCGTCGAACGAGCCGGAGCGGGGCGTCGTCCCGGCATCCGCTTCGTCGGCATGGGCCTCTTCTTCCTCATGCTCGTGGGCTTCCTCTTCGTGGCCGTGTTCTTCTTCATGTCCATGCTCCTCCTCGTGGGCATGGGCTTCTTCCTCTTCATGCGCGTGACCGGCTTCTTCCTCATGCGCATGGCCGGTCCCGCCCGTCGCCTTGAACCGGCGGTAAAGCATCTCGGTCCGCCAGCGGAAATATGGGCCGCCCGGCTCCAGGCCGTTGCGCCGCCACTCATATTGGAAATGTGCGCCGTAAAGCTGGGTGACGCGCCCCCATGAATTGTCCCCCCACGCGCCGGAAAGACCGAAGCGGAACTGGTTGAAATCGTTGTAATTGAACGCATTGGTCCAGTTGACGGTCGTCAGCGTGCGCCGTTTGCCGAAGCGGGCGCTCTCGCCTTCAAAGGCCGGCTCCTCCTCATGAGCATGCTCGTCGTGCTCGTGCTCATGGTCCTCGGCCTGGGCCTGGCCGACGGACACGCTGAGGACGCTGGTCCACGGGATCGGCATCGTCCAGGAAAGCTCGCCGCCGATCGAATACTGCCCGTCGTCGCCGAGAAAGCGGCCGTTGGCCAGATAGTTGTCGATCCAGTCCCAGCCGTGGAGATGCGTCGCGTTGTGCAGTCCGAAGCGGTTCAGATACCGTCCGCCGCGCAGCTCGAATCCGCCCGGAATGTTGACGATCTTGCCGAACCACTCCTCGAACTCGCCATCGTAGTGATGCGGGGATTCATTCTCCCAAAAGCCGTGATAGGTGGCGAAGGCCTGGAAATACGTTCCGACCCGCGCCGACAAGCCGACCTCGAACCCTTGGACGGTCCAGCCGTCTTCCACCGGATCGTGATGGCCGGCGGCGAATTCATGGCCGGCCGTGGAGGTCGTCCGGCCATACGCGGCGTTGAAATGGAAGTGTGGGAACAACACCCCGCCGAGGCTGACGTTTTCGCCGGTGAACAAATTGGGCCGGTCCGAGGCGGGCGCGGTCGTCACGTCGGCGTCGGCCAGGGCCACCTCGCTCCCGGCCCATGCGACGGAACAGGCTCCGAGCAGCGGCAAGGAGCAAAGAATGACGGCGAAAGAATGAAGCGTGCGGGTCATAAGAAGCATGGGAATCGAAGGAGAGCCGGAGTGGAGGGATGGTGGAGCGAGGGAATCACCAAAGCGCAATTATTTTGCATCATATTCCTCCAGTGCAAGTCTTTTGCATGAATTGCAGCGAGTTTTTTGCGAAGGCCTCCGCGCGCCTGCCCCGCCGTCCCATGGCGAACAGCCACGGGTGCTGGTGCTGAAATCGGAGATGAGGATGAACCACAAAGAACTCAAAGGACACAAAAGCATTTCATGCCGTAAAGAAACCGCCTGATCCTCAAGGTGAGAAGCGAGAATCCTCCGATGGGCTCACAATATGTTCTCTTTGTGTTTTTTGCGTTCTTTGTGGTTGTTTTGATGGCGGAATTTAAGTTGACGGATCAGGGCTTGCCGGTCCCGGTCCTCCGGCCTTCTTTACCGGCCACGCCCTCATCCCTTGCCGTATGCCCGACGCCACGCCGCTCACCGACGATGAACTCCGCCGCTACGCCCGCCACTTGACGCTTCCGGAGTTCGGAGCGGCGGGGCAGGCGCGGTTGAAGCAGGCCGGCGTGTTGTGCATCGGCGCGGGAGGCTTGGGCTCGCCTGCCTTGTTGTATCTCGCGGCGGCGGGCGTGGGGCGGATCGGGATCGTGGATGCCGACGTGGTGGAGGAATCGAATCTCCAGCGCCAGGTCATTTTCGGCGTCGAGGATTTGGGCCAGCCCAAGGCGGAAGCGGCGGCGCGGCGGCTGCGACAGGTCAATCCGCTCATCACCATCGAGCCGCACGTCACACGCTTCACCCGCGACAATGCGGAAAACTTGCTCGCTCCCTACGACGTGCTGCTCGACGGCACGGACAATTTTCCGACGCGCTATCTCTGCAACGACGTGGCCTTCCGCCTGCGTAAGCCCAACGTGCATGGCGCCATCCAGCGGTTCGAGGGGCAGCTCAGCGTCTTCGCGCCGCATCTCGGCTCACCCTGCTACCGCTGTTTTTTCCCGGAAGCCCCTCCCCCCGGCACGGTGCCTTCCTGCGCGGAAGGCGGCGTGCTGGGCATCCTGCCCGGCCTGGTCGGCGCGCTCCAAGCCACGGAGGCCATCAAGCTGCTCGCCGGGCTGGGCGCGCCGCTGCTGGGCCGGCTGCTGCATGTGGATGCGTTGGCGATGCGGTTCCGTGAAATCACGCTCCGCCGGAATCCCGACTGCGCCTTGTGCGGCGAGCATCCGACCTTGACCGAACTCCCCACCGGAGCGGAAACCGGCCCGGCCTGCGACGTGGCCGCCGACGGCGCACCGGTGCCCGCGCTCGCCATCGCGGACTTCGCGGCGTGGCGCGACACCGGCCGGCCCTACGTGTTGCTCGACGTGCGTGAGCCGCAGGAACTCGCCATCTGCCGCCTGCCCGAAGCGGTGAACATTCCGCTCGGCCAAGTGGAAGCCCGCGCCGGCGAAATCCGTGGTCTGCTCGCCCATGGCGACGCCGGCGCGCCCCGCCCGCTCGTCGTCCACTGCAAATCCGGCCGCCGCAGCGCCGAGGCCGTGGCGATCCTGCAACGGCACGGCGTGGACACCGCGCTCAACCTCGCCGGTGGCATCCTCGCGTGGGCCGGCGAACGCGATCCGCGGATGGCGCGCTATTGATGATTGTTGACCCACGCATTTCCCTGACGCCCCTTTTGTGAATCATGCCTGTCGATGACGTTTCCCCTCCCCTCCCCTCCTCCGCCGAGCCAGCGCGGCCGCTGGTGGTGTCGCTCTGCGGCACGTATCTGAAACGCGAGATGCAATCGATCTACCGCCAGCTCACGGGGCTGCGGCGGTTCCGCACGCTGGTGCTGGCGGAAAAGGTGGAGCACCTGGATGTCTTTCCCTTCAATGGCGTCATCGCCATGGAGCGCCCGCCGCGGCCACGACGGCGAGGGAATTTCCTGCTGCGGTTCTGGTATAAACACGTGGTGCGCCAATGGCCGCCACCCCGGCCGATCACCACCCAGCCGAAGCATCACCCTTTCAACCTCATTGAGTTGTTGCGCGAGCACCAACCGGCGCTGGTCCATGTGTATTACGGCCACAAGGCCGTGCGGTATCTGGAAATGCTGGAAGCCTGGGGCGGGCCGTTCCTGGTTTCCTTCCACGGCGTGGATGTGATGAAAACCACCGACGATCCCGCGCAGGGGGAAAAGTTGCAGCGCGTCTTCCAGCAAGCCCGGCTCGTGCTCGCCCGCAGCGAGAGCCTGCTCGCGCGCCTGCGCGAACTCGGCTGCCCTCCGGAAAAACTGCGGCTCAACCGCACGCCCGTGCCCTTGGACCAGATTGCCTTCACCCCGCGCACCGCGCCACCCGATGGCGCCTGGCGGTTGACGCAAGCCTGCCGGTTGATTCCCAAGAAAGGCCTCTACACCACGTTGGCCGCGCTGCCGGAGATCATCGCGCGCTTCCCCCACACGCATTTCACCCTCTGCGGCACCGGACCGGAAGAATCGGCCCTGCGCGAAAAGCTCCGCACGGCCGGTCTGGGGCGCCACGTCACGCTCGCCGGCTGGCAGTCGCAGGACGAACTGCAAGAGATTTACCGGCAAAGCCACGTCTTCCTTCATCCCAGCGAGCTGACGGCCACCGGCGACCAGGAAGGTGTGCCTAACAGTATGCTAGAGGCGATGGCCTCGGGCCTGCCGGTCGTCGCCACACGCCACGGCGGCATTCCGGAAGCGGTGACCCACGGCCACGACGGCTTGCTGGTGGCGGAAAAAGACGCCTCCGCCCTCGCCGCGGCCCTGCTTGAACTGCTCGGCGATCCGGAGCGGCTGACGCGGGTTTCCAAAGCCGCCGCCGCCTCGGCGCGGGAGAAATACGGCGCGGCCCAAGCGCTCGCCGCTCTGGAAGACTGCTACGCCGAAGCCCTGGCCGCGCGTTGACTCTCAGCGAAATTCCTCGGGATTCAACGCGGCCTGACC
>CAZQUC010000025.1:0-18856 GCA_964596095.1 uncultured Enterobacteriaceae bacterium | reverse complement strand
TTTTTCGCCAATTTGGTCACTCGTGGCTCGACAAACCTGATTGGGGCGATCCCGCGTAGCCGGGCACTCCTGCCTGCCGGATGGGTGGTGAGTTGAAGAGACGCGTTGGCTGGATGCCAACACCACGTTACGCAGCCAGACGCGCGCCGCAGGAATCGCGGATGACCAAGGGGCATTCCAGCAGGATGTCGCGCACGGGCATGGCGGGGCGGGCGAGGCGTTCGAGCATGGCGCTCATGGCGGCGACGCCGATTTCGCGGCAGGGCTGGTGCATGGTGGTGAGGGGGACCGGCAGGAGCGAAGCGTAATGCACGTCGTCGATGCCGGCGATGCGCACGTCCTGCGGCACGCGCCGGCCGAGGGCGAGCAGCCCGTGCATGAGGCGGCCGGCGGTGGGGTCGTTGGCGCACACGATGGCCTCGGCGGGGAGCGCGAGCAGCAGGTCGCGCACGGCTTCGGGGGTGTCGGTTTCCAGTTCCCGGATGAGCGAGGGATCGACGGGACGGCCCGCCTCGTAGAGGGCTTCGCGATAGCCGGCGCTGCGCTCATGCACGGTGGAGGCGGGGTTGGCGTAGCTGACAAACGCGACGCGACGCGCGCCGAGCCCGAGCAGATGGGCGGTGACGCGATGGCCGGTGCGGCGGTTGTCGATGCCGACGAGATCGTGCGGGCTGCGCTGCGGGTAGGGCAGGTAATCGCGGTCGATCAGCACCACGGGAATGCGCGCCTGATGCAGCGCGGCGATGATCCGCTCGTTGGTGCGGTCGCCCGGCGGCAGGCGCTCCAACGGGGCGAAAAAGACGCCAGAGACGCGGCGGTCGAGGTATTGCCGGCAGAGATTCCAGGCATGCGCGGACCGGTCGGGCGCCGGACCGGCGGGCACGTCGGCGGCGCGGCCCTGGCCCCACAACAGCACGTGATCGGCGGATTGCGGCGCGTCGGCCATGCCTTGGCAGATCGGCTCGAAAATCTCGGTGCGCCCGAGGTCGGGGATGAGCAACCCGAACGACAGTCCCCCGGCGCGCGCGGCCTTCAAATACGTGCCGGAGCCGGCGCGGCGCTCGACGAGCTGCTGCTGCTGCAATTCGCGCACGGCGCGGCCCACGGTGATGCGCGAAGCGCCGAAGCGTTTCACCAGCTCCGCCTCGCTGGGCAGCTTTTGGCCGGGGCGATACACGCCGCTGGCAATCTCCCGCCGCAGGGTGTCGAAGACCTGCTGGTATTTCGTGGCGGACCGGGGGTTGGAGACGTGGGGCATCGGAAGTTGATATGACAGTTTTTGAGAGATGGCAAGCTGTTTTATGGATGGGATGGATAGAATAGACGGAATAAATAGGGATGAACCCCTACTCACACCCCTTGACAGATATATCAACTTGAGTGAAATCTGTCCTATGAAAACGACAGAGCAAGCTGCCACCACCTTTCTGGTGGCGAGCGATTTTGACCAGACGTTGAGCTTTAATGATTCGGGGTTCGTCCTCAGTGAGATGTTGGGCATGACCGATTTTGAGGAGAAGGTGGCGGGGCTGGCCGGCACGCATCTCGTGCAGCAGGGGGCGGAACTGGCCTACCTGCTGCGGCATGATCCGTTGTTCCGGGAAGTCCGGCGCGATCACCTCATCGAAGCGGGACGCCGGGTGCGGCTGAAAAAGAATGTCGGCCTGCTCGCGGAGGTGCTGGAACGTGGGCTGCCGGGCGCGCGGTTCGAGTTTTTCGTCATTTCCGCCGCGCCGGTGGATGTGGTGCGCTCGGCGCTCGACGGGCTGGTGCCGCCGGAGCGCATCCACGGCACGGAACTCGAATACGACGACGCCACGGGCGAGATCACCGCGGTCAAACGCGTGGCGGCCGGTTACGGCAAAGTGGCCGCCCTGCAAAAACTGGAGCAACAGGCGCGCACCAGCCCGGACCACACGATCTACATCGGCGACGGCAGTTCGGACTGGTATGTCATGCGCCACGTCAACAGCCTGGAAGGGCATACCATCGCGGTGTCGGAGGCGAAATCCATCGGCCGCATCGCCCGGCGCACGGTCCTCAGCGACAATGCGCTCAGCGTGCTGGTGCCGATCCTCGAAGACGTGCTGCGCTGGGACGCGGGGCGGATTCGCGACTGGTTCGCCTCCGTGGGCCTGACCGTGCGGGATTGGGGCAAGGTGCGGACGGACTGGCTGACCTTCCACGACCGGCTGCCCGAGCCGCTGGCCTTCTCCGTGGTTTCCTAACCCTCTCCCACGATGAGCGAATTGATCGAAGCGGCGCGACGGCCGGCCTTGGCCGCGGCCTCCTTGACGCGGACGCGATGGGCGGTGTCGCTGTTGTTTCTGCTCAACGGCGTCTTGTTTTCCACGTGGGTCTCGCGGTTGCCGTCGGTGCAACAGGCGCGGGGGTTGAGCCACGGCGAGCTGGGGCTCGGCCTGCTCGGCATGGCGCTGGGAGCGTTGTTGGCAATGCCGCTGGCGGGACGTTTTTCCGCCCGCGTGGGCAGCCGGCGCGTTTCGGTGGTCTCGGCGCTGGGGTATCTCGTGGCGCTGCCGTGGCTGGCCTGGGCGCCGGATGGGCCGGCGTTTTTTCTCGGATTGTTCGGCTTCGGGGCGGCGCACGGGGCGCTCGACGTGGCCATGAATGCCCAGGCGGTGGCGGTGGAAGAACGCGCCCGCCGTCCGATCATGTCATCGTTTCATGCGCTCTTCAGCGCGGGCGGGCTGGCGGGGGCGCTGCTGGGCACGGGCTTCGCGGCGTTCGGGACGCGGCCATGGGCGCACTTCAGCGTGGTGGCCGCCGGGCTGCTCGCGATGGCGGCGCTCGCCTCGTTTCCGTATTTGCTCGCCGCCGAAATTTCGCGCCCGGTTTTGCCCGAGAGCGCGGCCACTCCTACGCCAAAGAAAAAAACCAAGCTTTCGGGCCGGCTCGTGCTGCTCGGCGCGATCGCGTTTTGCTCCATGCTGGGCGAAGGCGCGATGGCGGACTGGAGCGCGATTTATCTGCGCGAGATCACCGGCGCGTCGGAAAGCCTGGCCGCGGTCAGCTATGCCGCGTTTTCGGTGGCGATGATGACCGGACGAATCTTCGGCGACGGCTTGACCGCGCGTTGTGGATCCGTGCGGCTGGTGCGCGGCGGCGGGGCGCTCGCGGGGCTGGGTCTGCTGCTGGCGCTGGTGTCGGCGCAGCCGCTGGCGTCGCTGATCGGCTTCGCGGCGGTGGGCGCGGGCTTGGCGACCATCGTGCCGCAAGTCATCACCGCCGCGGGACGCGTGGCGGCCGCCGATCCCGGTCCGGCGCTCGCCACCACGACGACCATCGGGTATTTCGGCTTTCTCATCGGCCCGCCGCTCATCGGGTTTGTCGCCGAAGTCGCCGGGTTGCGACTGGCGCTCGGCGTCATGGTGGCGGCCTGCGCCGCGCTCGTCGCGCTGGCGTCCTATGTGCGGACGGAGCGTCGTGAGGAAAGAAACGTGGCGACGACAGAGCCGACGCTGACTCCGCTGGCTGCGGCCCACGCAGGCGCCGAAGCTCACCCGGCCTGACGAGGCGCGTCGGTTCACATGGCCGGGCAGGCGGGAGGCCCGCCCGAATCGTCCGAGCTTCCGTCAAGAAGCCGGCGCATATGGGTAATTTTACCCATCCTCCAACGAAAGAAATTTTTTCGCGACAGCCACCGGTTGGCACGGGAATCGCTTTTTTCAGTCCTGTCCGCGTCGTTCGGTCGGCGAAGTTTTCGGGGGTTTACTTCCAGATCGAGCGACGCGGGCACCTTCCTGATTTTTGACAATTTCATCCGTCGGCCGAGTTGGCGGATTTCCTTGAGCGGATAAAAAAGCGCTGGCTTTGGCACACGGAACGCTCATGCTGGTTTTGTCCGCGTCGTTCGATCGGCGAAGTTTTCGGGGGTTTACTTCCTAGATCGAACGACGCGGGCTATCTTTTTTCCACCCCCAGCATGGCCGCCGCTGTCGATACCCAAAGCCTTCCGCCCGCCGACCCTGCCGGCCTTTCGTCCCAACGCCGACAAAAGCTGGCGGCCGCATCGTTGATCGGCGTCGTCCCGTCCCGCCCCGCCTCCGCCGCTTCCTCTTCCCCCAACCGTTCCTGGAAAGGCTTGTGGGTGACGGTCGAGCGCGATCCCGCCAAAGCCGGCGGCTTGGGCGAAGTCTCCAAGACCATCCCCGCGCAGCTCAACACCCAGCTCGGCATGGACGTGCGCGTCCTCGTGCCCGGCCTCAAGCCCATCCTCGCCGAAGGTGGCTGGGAGGACACCGGCGCCACGGTGGAGTTGCCCGTGGACTGGCCGGGACAGCCCGCGTGGGCCGCCTTCCGGCTCCTGCAAAAATACGAGAGCGACACCCGCACCTGGGTCTATGCGGTGGAAAACGCCGCTTATTTCGGAGCCTTCCCGCATTTGTATTTCCGCGGCAACCACGACCCCACGCTGGGCGACGACCCGCTCTTCCGCGTCTCCATGTTGTTCAACCGCGTGGCGGCCGCCTTCGCCCCGCAACTCAACGGCGGCGCCCCCGGCCCCGGCTCGCTGGCGCGGTTCGACGGAGACTGCGATTTCGTGATGGTGCATGACTGGCTGACCGGCCCGTTCCTCGGCCTGCTGCCGCCGTCGTATGCCGTGGGGAAAATCTTCATGCTGCACAACACGTATGACGAGCAACGCGCTCCCGATTACGCCCGCGGCGCGCTCGGCCTCACCGCCACACCGGCGGCCAACAGCTACGGCAATTTTTCCCCGCTCGAAGCCGCCGTCTATCAAGCCCACGTCGTCATCGCCAACCGCAACTACGTCACCTCTCTCTTCCATCGCGACACCTTCGACCTGCTGCTGAAAAACCTCTCCGACAAGATCGGCCAGAACCGGCTCTACGACATGCACCACGCCGTGTCCGACGCCTACGATCCCGCCACCGCCGCGGCCCTCAGCGCCGATGGCTTCACCACGCTGGACCCGGCAGCCGCTTCGCGGAAGCAGGCCCTCCTCGCCTACAAACGCACCAACAAGCTCGCCCTCCAGCGCCAGCTCGGGCTGGAGGAAAACGAGCACGCCATCCTCTACGCCTGGGTCGGGCGCTTCGATCCCACGCAAAAAGGCTTCTATCTCGTGATGGACGAGGTGCTGGGCTTTCTCGAGCGCCATACCAACGCGCAGTGGATCCTCGCCGGCTCCAACAGCAACAACGACCGGCTCGTCCACGAGTTTCTGCACACCATCAAGGACGACCCCCGCATCGCCCGCTCACTGTATGCCAAGGACCGCTTCGTCGATCGGCAGACCGTCATCCGCATGTATGCCGGCAGCGATTTCTTCCTCATGCCAAGCTTGTATGAGCCATTCGGCCTTGCGCAGCTGGAGTCGATGAAGCTCGGGTGCATCCCCGTCGTGCATGGCGTGGACGGCCTGCGCTCGACCATTTCCGATCCCGAAATCGACATCCTCGAGGACGACGGCTCGCCGCCGGAAAAAGTCCACGCCTACGGCCAGGTCGGCGTGAAAATGACGTGGATGAACGTCCCGCTCTACCGTGAAGCCATCGCCAAATCCGCGCGCGGCGAGCCACTCAACCACCACGAGCATTGGGTCATCGCCGATTGCGCGCGCAAGTTCCGCATGGCGCTGCGCCGCGCGCGCCGCATCATGGGCGACACCAAGCTCCGCGTCCGTGTCATCGAAAACGGCATGCGCTACGTCAACGACGAGCACAACTGGCCACAGATCATCCGCCGCTACGAGCCCCCCATCCAACAGGCCGTGGCCCTCGCCCGCCGCCAGACGTTGCGGTGACCGGCCGGAGAGGACGCCTTGGAGTGCGGACGGCTTGCCTCCGCTCTTCGTCAGAACCGGCTCGCCGGTTCGTCCGTTGCGGCGACCGCCGCCATCCTTCTCCCGGGATCCTTTCCCCACACGGCCCCGCCCCGAGGGGCAAGCCCCTCACCTCACCAAAGCGGAGGCAAGCCGTCCGCACTCCAGAAGGCGGCGCTCCGTCCGTGCGGCGCGCGCCGGCCCTCCTCTCACACCTCGAACAACGACGTGACAGATTCGCCGTAATGGATGCGCTTGATGGCCTCGGCCAGCAACTCGGCGATGCCCAACGACACCACCCGCGGCCCCTGCGCCATCGGCGTGGAATCGGTGCAAATCAGCTCCTCGATGATGGTCGAATCGCTCAACCGCTGCACCGCCAACTCGCTGAGAATGGCATGGCTGACCGCGGCGCGGATGCGACGCGCGCCTCGTTCCTTCAACAACGCCGCCGCCGCCGTCAGCGTGCCGGCGGTCTCGGTCATGTCGTCGATGATGAGCACGTCCTGCCCTTCCACATCGCCGATCAATGTCTGCGCCTCCACCGTGGTGGCGTTGATGCGCCGCTTGGCGACGATGGCGAGCGGACAATCCAGCGCCCGCGCATAGGCGTCGCTCATCTTCAAGCCGCCCACATCGGGCGAGACCACCACCGAGCCGGCCCCGCCGAACCCCTGCGCGCGGATGTATTTCAAGAGCACCGGCGCGGCGTAAAGATGATCGACCGGAATGTCGAAAAACCCCTGAATCTGTGCCGCGTGCAGATCGACCGTCAACACGCGCTCGACCCCCGCCGCCGTCAGCAGGTTCGCCACCAGCTTGGCCGTGATGGGCACGCGCGGCTGGTCTTTGCGGTCCTGCCGCGCGTAGCCGAAAAACGGCATCACCGCCGTGATGCGCCCCGCACTCGCCCGCTTCACCGCATCGACCATGATGAGCAACTCCATCAGGTTGTTGTTCGTCGGCGGGCAGGTCGGCTGCACCAGAAAGACGTCGCACCCGCGAATGTTCTCGTTGATTTTGACGAACGTTTCCCCGTCCGGAAACGTCGTGACGGTGGCGTTGGCGCGCGTCACGCCCGTGGCCGCGCTGATGCGGTCGGCGAGTTCCGGGTGCGCGTTACCCGTCAGGATTTTCAATTCGGACGCAGGCGAAGCCATGAGGCGGGCAGAAAAGCGGTGAGTCGCCACTTGGCAAGACGAAAGCCGGGCTGATCCCGCCTTTCACCCGCCGCCCGCTACTCCGACCACATCTCCTGCAACTGGCCGACGGTATGGCGGTTGCAAAAATGATGAAACGTCTCCGCGCCATCCGTCCGATGCGCGAGGTAGCCTTTCAGCATCACCTCCAGCACCTCGCCGAGCGATTCGATGTTCACCGCGCTGAAGATCTGCCGGCCCACGCTGCGATTCTCACCGAAACCGCCGCCGACCAGAATGTGATACCCTTCGCCCGACACACCTTTCGTCTTCGTGCCGAGCAAGCCGATGTCGCCGATGAAGTGCTGCGCGCAACTGTGCGGGCAACCGGTAAAGTGGATGTTGACGGGCTGGTCGAGCTTCACTTTTTTGTCAAGATACGCCATCATGGCGATCGCATGGCCCTTGGTGTCGGTCGCGGCGTATTTGCAGTAGCGATTGCCGGTGCAGGCGACGAAGCCGCTGCGCAACGGCGACTCCACGGTGGTGAAGCCCATTTTCTTCAAGGACTTGCACGCCGTGGCGACGAAAGCGTCGGGAATATTCGGAATGATGACGTTCTGCCACACCGTGAGCCGCAGCTCGCCGGTGCCGTAATTGTCGGCGAGGTCGGCGAGGCGTTCGAGCTGGCGGTCGGTGAGCTGGCCCACCGGCACGGAAGCCCCGATGGTGTTGAGCCCTTTTTGTTTTTGCGGGAAGACACCGACGTGGTTATGGCCTTGCTGGGAAAACCGGCGCGGCGCCTGGAGCCGTGAATCCGCCGGCAATTGGAGGAGTTTTTCCCCCAGCAGCGTCTCGCAATCGGCGCGGAAGGCGTCCAGGCCGCGTTTTTCGAGCAGGTGCTTCAGGCGCGCTTTCTTGCGGTTGGTGCGGTCGCCGTCGCGGATAAAGACGCGCACGATGGCGAGCATCACTTTGACCAATTCCTCCGGCTTCACGAGCACGCCCGCATCGCTGGCGAAGGTCTGGTGGCCGGTCGCGCCGCCCAGCGCGAGGCGGAAATAAACGCCCGGCGCGATGCCTTCGTCGTTCTCCACGATCTCGACCGCCGACGCGCCGATGTCATTGGTGTCTTCGAGGCTGCTGACCAGCCCACCGCCATCGAAGGCGACGTTGAATTTGCGCGGCAGGTCGGAGAATTCCCGGCTGGAAATGATGATCGTCGCCAGTTCGTTCACGAAGGGGCGCACGTCGATGATCTCGTGCGGATCATAGCCGGCGCCGGGATTCATGGTGAAATTGCGCAGATTGTCCGCGCCCGCGCCGCGCGAATGCAGCCCCACGCTCTGCACGCGCCGCAGCACCTCGGGACAATCCTTGGGCTGGATGACCCGGAGCTGGAGGTTGTTGCGGTTGGTGATCTGGATGTAACCCGTGGTCAGCTCCCGCGAGATGGCGGCGAGTTCCCGCAACTGGAACGATTTCACCACCCCTCCGGGAATGCGCAGCCGGCTCATGTAACCGTCCTTCACCGGATTGAGCCAGAACAGGCCGTTCCATTTGTAGCGGAAGACCATATCCGGCTCCGGCTTGGCATTCCAACGCGCGTCGATGGTCAATTGCTCGATGGCGTCGAGCGGATGCAAGTCACGCTTGAAGCGCTCCTCCTTGGTCAGATCGTCCAGGTCGGGCGCGGCGACGGTTTTCTCCGCCGGAGCCGTGGGAGCCACGGGCGTCGGAGCGAGGTCCTGGAATCCCACGCCTTTGGTGGAAAGCGCGGCGAAAAACCCCTGAAGATAGTTCTTTTGCAGAGGTGTGAAGTCTCCATGCGTCTGGAGCACATCGAGCAAGGTCGTGGACATAAGATAGGATCGTGTGGTTAGAGAAAATGGTGTGCGACGGGATCCGACTTGTGGCATTGCGTCTCCGGCCAATGTTGTGTAAAGGGAGCCTCTGGCTCCCAGGCCGAGCCAGAGGCTCGGGTTACAGGTCATTGGCTGGAGCCGAAGCGAAGACCGCCGAAGGCAACCCAATGCCACCAAGTCGCGTTAAAAATCGAACGTGGCCTGCACATAGGCGAAATCCGCGTCATCCCCGGCGCCGGTGTCATCGAGATAACTTCCGGCGAAGAAATGGCTGTAACCCGCGAGCAGGGTGAAATGTTGGTTCGCCTTCCAACTGACCGTGACATCCAGCTCCGTCCCGGCGAAGCGGTCCGCGTCCGGTGTCACCGGCCTCACGGCGGCCGTGCCGTTGGCGCGATACCAGGCGTCCGCCGTGTCGGCGAGCCAGAACGCATGATAGTCGAGCCGCATGGTCACCCCTTTTGCGGGCTGCGTGGAAAAGCTGACCGCCGGGTTGTGGATGTTCTGCCACGAGAAGGCATCCATGAAGCCATAGAATTTATGGTTGGTGGGAAAGAGATTCTGGAACGTGCCCACTTTGCCGTCCGTCGCGTCGCTGTCGCCGGTGGCGTAATTGTATTCCAGAAACAGGCGCGGCTTCCACGCGGCTTCCGTCCAGACATAGCCGACGCCCCAATGACCGGCGAAGGCCGACAGGTCGCGCCCCTTGACCTGGCCGAACTGCGCGGCCATTTCCGTTTCGTAATCGAACCCGCCGGTCTGCGCGACATCAGCTTTCAGGCGCAGGCCGAGCGTGACGAAATCCGTGTCGCCCGCCGCGGCCTCCTCGTGAAGCTGGAAGGCATACAAATCGGTGGTTTGGGCCGGCAGGAGCGTGGTGCTGAAATAGAGGCCGCTGAAAACCTGGTTCCGGCCGGTATCATTGCCATCAAACAAATCGCTGCGGTCGAACGAATGGCGGTCGGGCGCCACCACGCTCGAAGCAAAGGCATCGAGACTCCAATTGTCCGCTTGGTAGCGGAGCTTTGCCGCGTCAAACACCCGGCCGAAGTTACCCCAGTCACTCTCACCCACGAGACGTTGCTCGCCGTAATTCAGCGCTTGCCGGCCCAGCGTGAGATGAAACGTTTCGGACCCGAGGGAAAAGAACGCCTGCCGCAGGTCGATGGCATCATCCCCCTCCGCGCCCATCACGCCCGGCTCTTTGGGCCGGTCCGATCCCAGCTCCAGCGAGCTTTGGCCTTGCACATAAAGCCGCAGGAAATCCGTCGGCGCATAGCCGATCCCCACGCGGGCACGTTGCAGCAACCAACTGTCATCGGTCAGCGCGTCGAAGCCGTCGTTGAAATCGAAGGTATTGTCCCGCGCCTCGAAACGCAGCCGCTCCTGAAAGTCGAAGGTGAAAGGAGACTTCTTCTCAGGCGGGGCGACGGGATTTTTGGCGGCGTCCTTGGCCAAGGCGCCGGCGGCGGCCAGGTCGGCCAAGGCCAGCGCCGTCACCGCGCCAGGAATCAGGCAGGCGAGCTTGGGGAGGATGGGGAATGAGTGTTCCATATTTTCGTGAGGTCAGGCAAAACTCAGGCGACGGTTTTCTCAGGCAGCAGCACGCCCTTCGGCTCCGGGGCGGCGGGAACGGGCGCGGACGCGGCGGCCGGCACGGGTTTGTAGGTAACATAGAGCGCCAGTCCGGTGAAAAGCAGGCCGCCGACCAGATTGCCGAGAGTTACCGGGATCTGGTTCCAGAGCCACCAGTCGGCCATGCTGACTTCCGCGCCGAAAAACATGCCGGTGGGAATGACAAACATATTGACCACCGAGTGCTCGTAACCCTGCGCGAAGAAGATAAAGATCGGCAGCCACGCGGCGGTGATCTTGCCGACGGTGGAGGTGGAGGAGAGCGCCATCACCACCCCGAGGCAGACCATCCAATTGCAAAGCACGGCCTTGATGAAAACCGTCAGCCATCCCGCCGCGCCGTGCGCCGCGTAACCGATGGTCTTCGCCTCGGCGATGGCCACGATTTTTTCACCAAGGATACCCGGCGCGGTGTGCCCGGCCATCGAGAGCGAGATCCACAACAGCCCCGCGTAGAGCAGGCTGCCGATGAGATTGCCGAGAAACACCCACCCGAAATTATCCAGCACCCGCCGCCACGAGACCCGCTCGTGCAGCGCCGCCAGCGGCACGATGGCGAAGTTGCCCGTCACCAGCTCCAGCCCCAGCAGGACGATGATGACGAACCCGACGGGAAAGGCGAGCGCGCCGAAAGGGGGCGCGGTTTGCAGCCCCACGCTGATGGCGAGGCTGGTGGCGAATCCCAGGATCGCTCCGGAGAGAATCCCCCGGACGAGCATGTCCGGCACCGAAAGAAAGGCTTTGTTCTTTCCGGATTGGATCATGGTTTTGACGATTTCAGCAGGCTTGAGGCTGTCCATATGAATGCGGTGTGTGTGGTTGGATGATGTTGGGGGTCAAAGAAATGGAATGATGACGGCGACACGGGACGCGCCTTTCAGACGACGGCCGGGGCGCGCGTGCCCGTGACGGAGCGCGCGTTTCGCGAACCCCGCGCGCGCGGTGGTTTCAGCGCGGCCCGGAACAGGTCCGGGCGGAAACAGGCCAGCGCTTCCTCATGCAGTTGCGCTTCGGGAATCGCGGGACACAAGCCGTGGAGTTGGAACTTGGCGGCGGTCCATTCCGCCTTCTCCCGTGACGGCTCGTTGACGCCCTGGCCGTGGAAAACGTAGAACGATTTCACCTCGCGCCGTCCCCCCACGCCATCCTCGAACGGCCCGGCCAGCGCCTTGGCCAACACCGCGCGATCCACGCGAAAATGCCCGCTGCCGTGCAGGATGCCGACCACCCGCTCGCGGTTCTCCCGCGCGGCGCAATACGCGCAGGCCCGGTCCAGCGCGCGCACCACGCCCGCCAGCGACGCCGGGTTCCCGTCCGCGAATTCCTCGGTGGTCAGCAAAATCTTGTCGGGATGGCCGGGCATGAATTCGGCGCTGAGCGCGACGCACCAGCCGACGCCGAGCGCGACCGCCTGCGAATTCCACGGGTCGCCCGCGCAGAAGCCGTCGATCAGCCCCGCCGCGAGCGTGCGCGGCATTTGCGGCGGCGGCAGGATCACCAACCGCACGTCGTGATCAGGATCGACGCCCGCCTGGGCCAGCCATTGGCGGAGGAAAAAATGATGCGACGACGAGCGCGCGACCACACCGAGGGTCAACGGCCGCTGGCGCGAGCTGTGGGCGAGCTTGGCGAGACCCGCCGCATCGCGCACGCCGCGTCGCCACAGGTCGAGGCTGAGCGTGATCGCATTGCCGTGGAGATTGAGCACAAAGGGCGCGATGGCCCGGCAGCTCAGCCCGTGCAGCCCCAGGCGCAGCGACAGCCCCATCCCCACCACGGCATGCGCGCCGTCGAGCTGGCGGTAGAGGATTTTTTCGCGGATGCTGGCCCAGCCCGCCTCGCGGTGGAGTGTCACCGCCACGCCCTGCTCCTCGAAAAACCCCAGCGCCTCCGCCACCAGCAACGGCGCGCAATCGCTCAGCGCGATGAAGCCGAGCCGCACGGTGGCGGCTCCGGAACGGCCCGCGAGGGCGGGTGATGGACGGCGTTGGATCACCCCCCGACCTTCCGCATCCGTCATGCCAGCGGCGCGGGAGCCGTCAGAAACGATTCGACAAATTTTTTATTTGTTTCATGAATGGTTTTCATCATGGACGCCACGCTTCTGGACACCCGACAACTCCGGACCTTTCTCGTGCTGGCCCGCGTCCACAGCTTCACCAAGGCGGGCAAGCTCTTGAATATCACCCAATCGGCGATCAGCCATTCCTTGCGGATGCTGGAGAGCGACCTGGGCTGCGCGCTCTTTCTGCGCCACGGCCGGCAGGTGCAGCTGACCGCCCACGGCCGCGAATTGCTGCATCACGCCGAGACCATCCAGCGGCAGATGAACCAGGCGCGGGCCAGCCTCGGCGCGCTCGACCGCAATCCGCGCGGCCATCTCCGCATCGGCTGCACGCCCTCGGCCACGCAGTTTCTGCTGCCCACCGTGGTGCGCGAATTCAAGGATTCCTTCCCGCAGCACACCCTCGCCGTCACGCCCGGCGAGACGCCCGACCTCATCGTCCGCCTGGAGACCGGCGAGCTGGATTTCGCCGTGAGCCTGAAACCACGCGATGCCTCGCGCCTGACCTGCCACGATCTCTTCGAGGACGATCTGCTGCTGCTGGTCAGCCCGCGCCACGCCTGGTGCCAGCAGCCGCCGCGCCCGCGCGAGTTACCGGCGGAGACGTTCATCATTTCCAGCCGCCACAGCCTGACCTTCCGCATGATCGGCGAGTATTTCCTGAAGCTCGGGCAGCATCCGACCTCCTTCCTTGAACTCGGCAACATCGAAGCCATCAAGGAAATGGCCAAGCAGGGCCTGGGCGCGGCCATCATCGCGCCGTGGACCTCGCGCGCCGAACTCACGTCCGGCGAGCTGGTCGCCCTGCCCTTGCCGCGCGCCCGCCTCCGCCGCCGCTGGGTCGTCGCGCATTTGAAAGACCGCCCCGTCTCGCTGGCCGAGCACACCTTCATGGGCCTGTGCCAGGACGTGGGCTTTGCCTTGGGGCAACTGTAACGGGGTTATTCCACCCGGTGGCGTCAGGTTGAAGGAGAGGTCATTGAGGAGGGAATCGAGGAGAGCGGGCAAGGAACGCCCCGCCACATGATTGCCAGACGCGCGCGGTGGTTTATGGTGAGCGGAATGCGATCCGCCCACGAGATGCCGCCGCCGCGGCCGCTGTTCCACATCTGCGCCGCCTGTCACCAGCAGTTCGATGTGGCGGAGGCGGAGCCGTTCACCGCACTGCCGTGTCCGCACTGCGGGGAGCTGTTGCGGGTGCGGACGACGTTCGATCATTTCCAGTTGCTGAACGAGATCGGCGCGGGCGGGATGAGCCGGGTTTTCGAGGCGGAGGATTTTTCGCTGGGCCGTCGCGTGGCGCTGAAAATCCTCAATCGCGATTGCTCGCGGGACGCGGCGCGGCTGGCGCAGTTCGAGCGCGAGGCGCGGCTGACGGCGAGCCTCAGCCATCCGCACGTGGTGAAGGTGTTCTCAGTCGGTCGCGACCAGACGCATTTTTACATCGCGATGGAATTGGTGCCGGGCGGGAGCCTGGAGGAACGGATTGAGCGCCGCGGCGCGCAACCTGAGGAAGAGGTGCTGGCGCTGGCGGTGCAGACGGCGCAGGGGCTGCGCGCCGCGCAACAGGCGGGCCTCATCCACCGCGACCTCAAGCCCGGCAACATTCTCTTCGCCGAGGATGGGTCGGCGAAGCTGGTGGATTTCGGCCTCGCGCTCGTGCAGGGCCGGGACGTGGACGCGTCGGATGAATTGTGGGCGACGCCCTTCTATGTGCCGCCGGAGAAGCTCGACGAACTGCCCGACACCTTCCGCGGCGACATGTATTCGCTGGGCGCGACGCTCTTCCACGCGCTGGCGGGCAAGCCGCCTCATGCCAAGGACACCAATTCGGTGGCGGAACTCAAGCGGCTGAAAAGCCTGCCGGTGCACCTGCGGCCGGTGGCGCCGCATTTGTCGAACGAAACTTGCGCCATCATCGACCGCCTGCTTTCGCGCAAACCCGAACATCGCTACGGAAGTTACGACGAGCTGGTGCAGCATCTGGAAAACGCCCGACGGCATGTGAAAAGCCGGCGCGAGGCCGCCCGGCGCAAACGCCAGGAAGCTCCGTGGGCGCTCTGGACCGGCGTGGGCGCGGCGGCGGCCGCGGCGGCGATTCTCGCCTATGTGGTGATCGAGAGCGGGGATGACCCGCCGGCCCCCACGCCACCGCCGGAGCCGCCCGCTCTGAAAAGCGCGCCCACCACCGGCCAGGCGCCGACCGAAAAATTCGTCCAGGCGCGGGAATGGCTGGCCGCGGGCGATATAGCGCGGGCACGACCGGTCTTCGTCGAACTCGGCGCCTCCGCGGCCACGAAGCAGCCGACGTTGAATTGGGCGCTGTTTCACGCGGGCCTGGCCGCGCTGCTGGAGGATGACGCGGCGGCGGCGCGGCGGCATTTCGCCCGCTTGCGCGAGCTGACCGCCGATTCCCCCTCGGAAGGCGTGGTGCGGCGGTTTTTTTCCGACACCGCCACGCTGCTCGCAGCCGAGGGACCGGTCACCGCGGATGGACCGGAGGACTTCGATGTGCCGGGCTTGCGCCGTCTCGCCTTGCTGCCGCTGGGCCTGCGCGCCTGGGCCGACGGGCGGTTCGCGCGCGCCCGGGAATTGCTGCGGCGCTTCGCCCACGGCGAGCCGCCGGAAAACTACGAATGGGCCGGCGCTTACCGCGCGTTGACCGAGCCGTATTTGCACGATCTCGCGTTGGAGGAAGCCCTGCCCTCACCGCCGACGCGCGGAGAAGATCTCACCGCGGATGCCGGGCACGCCGCGCTGCAATCGCTCGCCTCCGTCAGCGCGGCATTGAAAATCCCGAGCGGCCCGCTGCGCCGGGCGCTCGCCGCGCGCGAGGAAACCTTCCGCCGCCTGCTCGCCTCCCGTCAGGAGGCGGAAGAACGGCAGGCTGGCGATCTGGCCCGCGAGCAGGCGCAATCGGACCAGACCGCCCTCGAAGCCGCCTTGGAAAAAATCGCGCCCCTGCGCGCCGCCGGCAAATACGCCCTCGGCGTGGAAACCCTGCGCGAACTCGACGTGCAGTCCCCGTTCGTGAAGGAAAAACTGGAGGCGCATTTGTTTCTGTGGGAAGCGGCGGATGAATTCCTCACTTTGCTGGCCGCGGACATCAAGCAGCACGGGTTCACCGGCACGCTGGAGCGCACCCCTCCCCTGCCCGCCGTGGCCGGTGCGACCATCGTGCGCGCGTCGCGGGACAAATGGCTCGTGCGCGCCGGCCGCGTGGAAACCACGCTCGATCTCACCGCCACCACCCCGGCGTTCCTGATCTCGCTGGCTTCGGCCTTCGCCGAAAAAACCGCGGACTCGGATGCCTACTACCGCCGCCGCGAAACCCTCGTGGCCTACGCGGAAATGAACGGCCTGAGCGACTTCGCGCGGCTCGCCGGCGAACGGCTGGCCCGGGAGTCCGGGACGTTCCGCGCGCATTGGAAGCGGCTCGCGGGCGAAGGGCGTTGAGGAAAGATCCGACGGCTCGGTCCATCCGGCTGATCCGAATGCGCGCCTCCGCTACGCCGCGTCCTCCAATGGCTCCACCCGCAGCGCCACTTTGAGATCCTCCCGGATGGCGGCGGCGGCCAACAGATTCCGCAGGGCGCGGACCACGTGGCCGTTATGGCTGGTGAGCGCCTCGGCATCGGCGGGATGCAGGCGCAGGTCGAAAACCAGCCGGTTACCCTGCTGCTGCTGGGTGATGGACACCCGGTCGCGATGCTCGATCAACGAGCCGACGACATATTCCAGACATTCGCGCAGGGCCAGGGGGACATCCATGAGCGGCAGCGGAAAAAAAGGAACTCAGGCCGTGGCCGCGGCTTTGCGGGCTTGCTTGATAAGCGAAGCGACCGTTTCGGACGGCGTCGCGCCATGGCCAATCCATGTCCCGACCTTGTCCAGGTCGATCTTGAAGGTGTCCTTCGTTTGTTTGGGATCGTAGGTGCCGACTTGGGCGAGAAAACGCCCGTCGCGGCGCTGGCGGGAATCAGCCACCACGATGCGATAGAATGGATTGTTCTTGTTGCCTTCGCGGCGGAGACGGATCACGACTGACATAAGCGGAAAAAGGGGAGCAGTTTACCCGGTTCTCCCCATGCGCAAGGTAAAAAACCGTGGCGGAGCGTCCCGCCCACTGCGGAGGACGCGGCGCGGGCGAATCCCCGCGCGGGAAGCAAGGGGAGCACCGTCCGGGCGGCGTGTCGATTGAGCATGGGGGGCTGCTTCTGAAAAACAATGTGGCCTCCGCAAGGAACATCGTGCCCGCGGTGGGCGGGACGCCCCCGCCACGAGCCCGGTGTTACAACCCCGCAGCCGCCAACCGGGTGACGGGATTTTTGATGACGGTGGCGAGTTCGGGCTTGGTGTCGGCCACCAGTTCGTCGCGGAATTTGGCGACGATCGCCTCCGTCGGCCACGAGCAGGCTTCGCCGAACGCGCAGATCGTTTTGCCATCGATCTGGTAGGCCACGCTCTCCAGCGTCGCCACGTCCTCGGGCGAGGCGTTGCCGGCCACGATGCGGTCGCTGATCTTCTTCATCCACAGGCTGCCTTCGCGGCAGGGCGTGCATTGGCCGCAAGATTCGTGGGCGTAGAACGTGTTGAGGTTGTTGAGCACCCAGGAAATCTTGCGCGAGTCGTCGATGACGATGACGCCTCCCGAGCCGGCCATCGACCCGGCGGCGGCCATGGAGTCGAAATCCATCGGCAGGTCTTCCAACTGCATCTCCACCACTTCGCCACCACGCTTGATCTTGTAGGTTTCCCCGGCCTTGAGGATCTTCGCCGAACTGCCGCCGGGAATGACGGCTTTCAATTTGCGCCCGTCGCGCAAGCCGCCGCACAGGTCGTTGATGACCTCGCCCATCGTCACCGTGCCGACTTGCACCTCGAAATAGCCGGGGCGCTTCACGTCGCCGCTCACGCAGAGAATCCGCGTGCCGGTGTTGTTGGGCGTGCCGAGTTTGGCGTATTCCGCGCCGCCCATGCGCAGGATATGCACGACGTGGCAGAGCGATTCGACGTTGTTGACGATGGTCGGGCACAGGTAAAGCCCGAGCGCGGCGGGGAAATACGGCGGCTTGATGCGCGGGTAGGGGCGTTTGCCCTCCAGCGATTCGATGAGGCCGGTCTCCTCGCCGCAGATGTAAGCCCCCGCGCCGCGGTGGACGTAAATTTCCAGGTCGAAGCCCTCTTTGCCAAGAATGTTCTTGCCGAGAAACCCCTTCTGATGCGCCTCCCAGATCGCGAACTCGCAAATGGTCGCCGCTTCGGGAAATTCCTCGCGAATATATATATAGGCGACCTTGGCCCCGACCGCGTAAGCCGCAATGGCCATGCCTTCGATGAGCTGGTGCGGATCCTGGTGCAAGATGTAGCGGTCCTTGAAGGTGCCGGGCTCCGATTCGTCCGCATTGCAGATCAGATACACCGGCTTGGTGTTGGCGGGGGAAATGAAGCCCCACTTCACCCCGGTCGGGAAGCCCGCGCCACCGCGCCCGCGCAACCCGCTCGCCTTCACCTCGGTGGTCACGGCCGCTTTCTCCAGGCCGACCGCCTTCTTGAGCATCTCGTAACCGCCCTCGCGCACGTAGCGGTCGAGGGAGCGATCCCAATCCGCCCGGTCGATGTTCCGGAAAATCATCCGGTGCTCCCGAGGATGTGGCTCTTTTCCTGGATGGTAGGTGATGGACATGGCGGCGAAAAAACCGCGCCGAGGGCTTCCGGCACGGCGGACCTCAAGAAAACATCCACCCCGCCCTGCCGACAAGCCCCTTTTGTGAAAAATTTCACAAGCGCGGAAAGTTGCGAGGACGGAGCGGGTTCGGGGTGGACGCGCGCGCCCGCAAGATCCCGCAGCTGGTCTGCCCCTCCCTTTTCTTCATTGAAGGATAGTATAACCGATCACTCCCACTCCGGGCACGCGATTGAAATGATCGACGTTGGCGGTCAGCACAGGCAGGCCGGTTTCCAACGCGGCGGCGGCGATCCAAATGTCGGCGGCACCGATGGTTTGGCCGGCGAGGCTGAGGTCGGCGTCGATCCGTGCGGCCCTCCACACTTGGGATTCGGTAGCGGACAGGATCGCATAAACGGAGAAGAATTGTCGGATGGTGGTGTCCGTGACGCCGCGGCGGTAGGCGCCGCGCGCAAACTCGAACATCACCTGCCAAGGGAGCTGTGGATCATCCAGACGGCGGCGAAGGTCCTTCAAGCGGTGAGGCGCCCGACGCAAGGAACAAGTTCTTGGGAAATGCCGTGGAGGAATCCAGCCTTCTGGAGTGCGGAGGCTGGCCTCCGCTCTGTGGGGGTGAGGGGCTTGCCCCTCGAGGCGGGCCAGGCCGAGCAGCCCTCG
>CAZQUC010000024.1:10177-18869 GCA_964596095.1 uncultured Enterobacteriaceae bacterium | reverse complement strand
GGTCGCTGGTGCGCGAACGGCGCACGGCGACCGTGCGGCCGGGCAGGCGCGGGTGGGTGGTGTTGAGCGAGCCTTTGCCGCCGGTGGCCGCGGCGCCAGAGGTGGCGGCTCGGTTGGGCGAGGTGGCCGCGGTGCTGTTGCTGCCGCTGTCCAACACGGCGGCGTTGGTCGGAATGGTCCTGTCGTCATCCTCCCATTCGAGGATGATCCCTCGGCTCGCGAAGCCCCGTTGATCTTTCAATGTGCGTCCACCGGAGAGATTGTCGAGTTGCTGAATATACAGAGTGCTATCCAGATCAACATCGAAAAGGTTGAGGGTTGGTCCGGCAGAGACACTGATTTCAAAACGCTTGCTGGGCTTGTAGGTAAACGACACCGGGAAGGTGATTTCGTGCATTTTGACATCGAGCTTCGTTTGCAGGAATCCGGCCACACGAGAGACTTCGTTCTCCACGTCCTCCCGTGTGGTTTGCGGACGACGTGCTTTGATCGCCTCGATTTCTTCCGGGGTCAGGAAGTCGGCGAATTCGCTCTTGGCGAGGAAGTCTCCGAAGGCTTGATAGTCATGCACGAGCGTGCCGTCATCAAAGTATTCATCGAAGTCGTAAATGAACCCGTGGGTGGAAAGCTGCTCGAAGCCTTGGCTGAAGGTGATCGGCGACAGTCCGGAGTCCAAGTCGGCTCGGGAATACGCGTATTGCACGCCGATGCCGACGGCGAAGGTTGGCGTGTCGATGAGATCATACGACAGCTTGACATATGGGAAAAACAACTCGTCGTCATCCTCGCTGGTTTGTCTGAACGTGTCCGATGTTCCAGAGTAGCGGTAACGCTCGGACCGGAAGATGACTTGGCGGTTGTAGTCCTCATAAACTCCTATCTGTTTGCCGCCGGCAAACTCGGCGGTTCCCGAAGGTTCTCCGAGCGGCTCTTCGGTCTCGAAATCGACCAACGGCACATCCTCACCGATCGCGCCGCCATCAAGATACTTCTTGTTATCTCCGACGCCAAGATCGCCGCGGCCGTTCTTGCGCTTGGCGAGACCGAGCGCGTCATAAGGATTGATCCGTTTCGAGCGGAACGAGGCGTCGATCTCGCGATAACCCGCGCCGGCGCTGAAGGACCAGCGGTTGCGAGTCGCGGGTTCGGGGATGTAAACCTCCTTGCCGGAGGTGTAGCCGGGGGCGGGGGCTTCGGTGGCGGCCCACGGGCCGAGCAGCGCGCTGATGGTGACGCCGCCGAAGTAACCGCTGTCGGTGCGGCGGCCGTCCGCGGTCTGATCGCCGAGATCGAAGTTGTAGCCGCCGATCAAATTGAGCGTAAGGTATTTGTTGAGCGGCCGGGAAAAAGCGATGGAAGTTTCCACGTTGTTCCAGCCGTTGTCCGGCCCGTTATAGGCGATGTCGTAGGAAACGGCGACGCGGGGCGCGATGCGGAGCTTCAGCGGCTCGATGGTGATTTCACTGGTGAGGCCGAATTCCAGGAAGTGGCCTTCGAAGTTATCGAAGTCATAGGCGTAGCTGAGCGCGGGCTGCAGGCTCCAGCTGACCGTGCCCTCATCGTTGGCCCCGCCGAGACCGATGTAGGCGAGGCCGGCCTGGATTTCCGTGGTGTCGCGGATGGGGCCGCTGCCGGAGTTCCAGAATTGCGGGTTGGAGAACCGGTAGTGGGCGAGGCCGAGCGTGCCCAGGAAGGCCTGGCCGCGATCATTCTCCAGGAACTGGCGGCTGTAGCTGGCCGCGAAATTGAGTTCGGTATAGCGGTCGGTGGGCGCGATCTCGAATTCCTCCAGCTTCCGGAAGTCCGGGTTCGAGCGGCGGGAGAATTCCGCGCTGTCGCCGTTGGGAAGTTGATCATTCAAGCTGTAAATGTAGCCGAAGCCGAATTTGACCGCGTTTTTGCCCCAGAAATAGGTGCCTTCCAGGGAGTTTCTCCACACCCCGTTATCGGTGTCGGTGGGGGAAACCCGGTCGAGCACTTTCAGGCCGCGGAAGTAAAAATCGCTCAGCCAGGCGGAATCGAGGGTGACCAACCAGTTCGAGGTCGGCGCGGCAGGCATGTCGATGAACGGCTCTTTGCCTGAAGGAAGAGGCGCTGCCGGAGCCGTCGGCACATAGGGGGCGGAGGACGGCGTGGATGGCCTGGTCGCGGAGGGGGAAGGAGAGACCCGCCGCTCGCTGGCGCGGCGAGGAGTGGAGGGCGTCGTCTCACGACGACCGCTGCGCACGGCACGGTCAGAGGAAGTGGAGCGGGCCGACGCTGCCGAGGGCTCACTCTCCGCCATACTGGGTTGCGAAACGGCTTGCGCGGGTTGGGAGGGTTGCGAAACGGGTTGCGATGGCGCGGGAATCGTTGGGGCGACGCTCATCGGGATCGGGCTCACCCGGCTGGCGGAGGGAGGCGGGGGGAGGCCGACGCCCGCTGAGGCCGAGCCGATGACCTGTCCCCCTGAAAACAGCGAGGACGTATCCAATAACACGGTGGCGCCGGTGGCTGGCATCACAGAGGAGGCGAAGCCAAGCAAGACCGGCACCAACGGGGTGGTGAACCGGAGAGTTCCAGATGTGGTGGAATGTGGCATGGTTTTGATGGTTGTTGGTTGGTTCATAGGTTCATTGTGCAGCGTCGGTGGGCTCCGACGGTTATGGGTGAGAGAGATGCAGGGAGTCCGCCTCCAAGCGAAGATGGATGTTGGGAATGATTTGGATCGGTTTGCTGGCAAGCTGGGGCGCCTGCAGCCGCGCGCCCCAGTTTTTCCAAGAGGGCGAACCGTTGGTGGACGGGCCGGGCGCCACCGTCACGGTAAAATTCAACTCGCTGGGATTGAGGTTGAAATCCAATTCGCCGTTGAGGCGCGTGCCACGCAACCAGCCATCTTCCTGTCCTAGCAAAGCCCAGAAGTCATGGGGGGACTTGACTAAATCGGCGAGCAGGTTCTCCACGAATGATTGATCAAGCGCGCCGGTGGCATCCAGTTTCGTCGCCAGCCGCTGCGTTCGGTAATGCCCGCTGAGTTCCTGGCGCAGCGGGCCGGCGGTCAGCATCCAATTCATACTCCACGCCACATAAAACCGCGGATCGTTTTGCAAGCTCGTTTTGTCGAAGAGAGACCGGGCTTTCTCGTTTCCCTCCCAATCACTCCAGAACTTGTAACAGGCATCAATGAGCTCCAGCGTCGCTTGGGGCGGATTCGCCAGCGCTTGCGCTTCGTAGCCTCGGAAAATATTGTCGAGTTGTTGGGCGATGGTCCGGACGACGCTCCGCTCCGTTGCATTGATGCCGGCAGGATCGCTGGTGGCCCACTGGTGGAAAAATGCCGCGGCGGGCAGAGCGAACAGCCCATTGGGGTTGAGCGTAGCCAAACGGAGACGTGCCCGCGCTTTGGCCCCTGTCGAAGAAGTCTCGGGGTAATCGAATGCGCCGAAAAAGACGGTGGGGGCTGTGGCGAGGTAGTTTTGCTGCTTGTCCTTGTCGAGATACTGGAACTCGTTGCGGCCACTGATTTGCAACGTGGTGAGGGGCAGTTGGGGCAGAGTCAGCGTGACGGCGGACGGAGCTTCTCCGGCGGCGAGTTTTTTCGTCTTCAACGGGGCGTCCAAGACCGGGATGTCGATTATGGACTGGCCGCTGGGGATGGGGCCTTGCCACGCGAATTCATAGGCGCCTTCGGGCAGCCGCAGAGTCCATGGGCTGGTGGCATCGCCGGCCGGCACGGTGTATTCCTCCGAGCGGCCGCGATCGGTTTTCAGCAGGAGCTTGACCGGCGTGCCGGCGGCTCCCCAAGTGCTGTCCGCCCGATGAATGGTGATGACAGCGTTGGCGGGAGCGGGCACCTCGTTTTTTTCCGGCCCGGGTTTGATCCGAAAACTGCCGGCCTGGTCGGTGAAAGCGATTTCAACATCGGCGGGAAAAATCTTCTCGCTGATTGATTGCACGCCGATTTCGCACCTGTCTCCCTGAGGAATCGCTTTGAGAATGGTGAAGTGTTGCGCCGAGGTGTCGTCCAGTTGGGGAATGCCGGCGCTGCCTTTGATGAAGAAAGTGCGTGTTTCCTTGTCCTGCGCGTTGTGGACCACGATCTTGACCTTCTCCGTGACTTTCTCCGGACGGGTGGCGTAATACGCGGCGGTGCCTCCGGCGGTTGCCAGCGCGAGGCCGACCGCGGCCCACGCCAGGCGGCGGCGGCCGGGCGACCCGCCGGCAACGGCTTCCTTGGCACGCTTCTCGGCCAATTGGCGTTCCTGCTCGGCTTTTTCGCGCGCTTTGGCTTGCTGCTGAATCTCTTGATGAAGTTTTTTCTCCACCGCCGCGCGTTCGGCTTCGGCCTTGGCGCGGAGTTCCGCTTCCTTTTCACGGGCACGGCGCTCGTCTTCCGCGCGCTGTTTGGCGGCGCGTTCTTCGACTTCGCGGCGCTCGGCTTCGGCTTTTTCGCGGGCGGCGGTGAGTTCGCGCAGCTTGGTTTCGGCGGCGATCCGCTCGGCTTCGGCTTTCTGGGCGAATTCCAGCGCGGCCTGGCGTTCGGCTTCGGCGACGGTGCGGGCGGCTTCCTGCAAGGTGGCGCGGGCTTCGGCTTCCTGCTTGCTGGCGGAAAGCAGTGCAATCTGGCTGATTTTTTCCTCCACCTCGGCCGCTTTCAGCTGCAATTCGGAGTTCTTGGCCTGTAATTCCTCATCCTTGCCCCGCAGTTCGGTGGTGGTTTGCGCCAGCAGCGATTGCTGGGCTTCGGCCTGACGGGTGATTTCCTGCCGCAGGCTTTCCGCCTGCTCGCGCTCGGTTTGCAGGCGCTCGACCTCCTTCAACGATTGTTCGCGGTCGCGCTGGGCTTGGGCGGCGGCGGCTTGGGCGGCTTCCGCGTCGATGGTGCCGCTGGCGGCGGCGGCTTGGGCGGCTTCCGCGGCTTCGGCCGCGCGGTGGGCGTGCTCTTCAGCGTCATGCGCGGCCTTGCGCTCGGCGGCGTTCAGGCTTTCCACCTGGCTGAGCAGGGAATGCTCATGCAGGCGCAGGCGGTCCACCTGGTTGCTGAGGTTGAGTTCGCGATCACGCAGTCCGCCCAATTCGCCCTCGATTTTTTCTTTAGCTTCAAGTAATTGTTGCTGAGCTTCTTGGAGGAGGTTTTTCTCCTTGGTGAGGAGATGGTTTTTCTCTTCCAGAATGGTATTTTTTTCCCGCTCGGCGGCCAATTCCTCGCCGTGGCGGGCCAGTTTTTCCTCCAAGAGGCGGGTTTGTGCAGCGAGTTGGCGCCGTTCTTCCTCCATCCGCGCTTCGACTTCCTGGCGAGCCGTTTCGGCGCGGGCGCGCTCCTCCCCGGCTTGGCGGCGCTCTTCAAGCACTTGCAGGCGTTCAGCTTCTGCTTGTTTTTTCGCCTCTTCGATAATGCGGGAGCGTTCGAGGTCGGCCCGTTGCGCCAGTTCGCGCCGTTCGGCTTCGGCCCGTTGCCGTTCCATCGCGAGCGCTTGTTCGGCCTTTTGTCGCTCCAACGCGAGGGCGGACTCGCGTTCCTGCCGAGCCCTTTCGAGGGCGGCGTTTTTCTCCAGCTCGGCCGCGTCGAGGACGGTTTTGAGCATGGAGAGTCCGGCGCCGCTATGGCTGTGCAGGCTGGAGCCGGAAAGCGGCGTCGAGGGCGCGGCGGCCGACGAGGGAACCGGCGGGAAGAGCGGAGCCGGGGCAAAGGTGGACGAGCCGGGAGCGGGCGTGGCTCCGAACGGCGACGGCAGGGGGGGGGAGGTCAGGGACGAGGGTGCTGGTCGGTGGAAGGGCACGGCTTCCGCCTGGCACAAGAGGGAGAGGAGGTCGAGGCACGCGGGGGTGGCATTGCCACAGAGTGCTTCGCGGAGATACCGGTTGCCGGTTTCCGAGAGGGCGTCGATGGCGACGTAGGCGGTGGGGGTGGAAAGCGCGGCCTGTTTGGGGTCGCGGGAAGACAGCAGCCGGTAGGCGAGGAAGGCGAAGGCGGCGGCGGGCACCTGCGATCCGCCGTCCCCTTCGCCCGGCCGCAGCGACACCATGGTCAATGAGCTGGTGGTTTGCGACTCATGGTTGGTCCGATACAGCTTGGCGGTCAGCAGGAGACGGCGGCTGTCCGCGGTGCCGCCGGAGACGACGGAGATGGCGGCGGGCGCGGTCTCCACGCCGGGCAGGCCGAGCCGCGCCGCGTGGTCGAGCGCGCCGGCGAGCTGCTCCAGCCACGGCAGGCTGTCGATGAAACGGCGCGGTCCCTCCAGACGCAGCACGTCGAGCAGGATCGGCGTGCCGGGCGGCAGGTCGATGATGACGGTCGCACCGTCGCGCGTTTCCCGCCATTCGACGGCGGCCAGCGCGGGATGAGGGTTGGCGGTCAGCCGGGTGACGGATTGCCGGATTTCCTCGCGCAACGACGGCGCGAGATCCCGGCGGAGCAGGGTCAGATGCTGGTGCTTGAGCAGGCTGCCATCGACGGACGATCCCGCGACCGGCGAGGCGTCGAAGAGCGTGCCCACCGGTGTTTCTTCCAACCAGTTGAGGGAATAGAATTCCCGCACGGGCAGCAGCGCCGGGGGGCGATTCGCCGGCAGCGGCGGTGGTTTGACTTTTTCCACCAATTCCTCCAGGCAGTAATCGATGGCACCGACGACGCGGCCGAAGGCGCTGTAGCGGTCGTCGGCTTTGCCGGCGATGAGTTTGCCCATCAGTTCTTTGAGGCAGGCGGGCCACCCGGCGGGGAAGCGATCCTGGTAACTGTCCACCTCGGCGCGCTCTTTGATGAATTGCAGCGTGGTTTGATCCGCGAACGGATAGCGCCCGGCGAGCAGGTGCCACATCGTCAGCCCGAGGGAGAACATGTCGCTGCGGCTGTCGATTTTTTCCTCTCGGACCTGCTCGGGGCTGGCGTATTGCAGCGTGCCCTTGATGCCGCCGCTGTGGGAGGCCGACAAGGTGACGCCGCCGTTGGCGCCGGTCTCTTCCCAGACTTTTTTCGCGAGGCCGAAATCCGCCAGTTTGACGGTGGGCAGGATGCCCGGCACCGGCGGAGCCACGAGCAGGATGTTGGAGGGCTTGATGTCGCGGTGGATCAGGCCGTGGCCGGCCGCATACACGAGCGCGTCCGCGATGGGGCGCATGAGGGTCAGGACTTCCAGCGGGGCGGCCGGGCCGCGCGAGGACGACCACGATTGGAGGTCGCGCCCGGCGCAGAATTCCATTGCCAGATACAGGGAGATCTCCGTCTCCCCGGAGTCGAGGATCTGCACCACGCCTTCGTGCTTGAGGCGCTTGTGCTCGCGCGCCTCGTCGCGGAAGCGCCGCCGCACCTGCTCATTGGCCGCCAAGTGGTCGTGGATGACCTTGAGCGCCACTTCCTGGCTGGTCAGGCCATGTTGGGCATGAAACACCGTGCCGAACGCCCCCCGGCCCAACAACGCCGGTTGTCCGTCGGGTCCGGTGAGGACCCGGTAAGGACCGAAGACTTGGGTTTCGAGAGCGGATGACATGATGGCGGGAAAAACGAAAAGCGATGAGTGGGGTATTCAGTGAGCGGCGTGGCCGTCGGGGGAGCGCCGTATTTCTCCGGTGCGGTTGTAGGTGCGGCAAGAGGCGAGATCCAATTCCACGGTGGCGCCGAGGGTGCCTGAAAGTTTGGGTTTGGGGAGTTCTCCCGCGACGCTCAGCCAAGCGTCCCATTCGCCGCCGCGGGACGGAGGGCGAGTGGTGACGGACCAGAGATTTTTCACGACACCGGTGGGAGAGGTCTCCTGAATCGAAAACACGGTGACGCCGGCGGCGGTCGCAGCGGTGCGTTTCCCGGTTAGTATGCGCCGGAACTGGCGCTGGTCGTCGGTGATGGCGGTGCTTTGGCGCGATTTCGAATCCACAAGCGACTCGAGATATTGCAGAGCGTGGCGCGCCATTTCCGGGCGGTCCTGGCATTGCTTGAGCACGTCCCAAGTGAGGAGCAACAGCGAGGAATGCTGGAATTTGTCGTGGAAAGAATAGAGATGAGCCCACAACTCCTGGGGATGGGATCGTTGCGCATAACGATAATATTCCTGCATCAGCCGAACGTGGCGCTCGAAGGCATGAGAACGGTCGGTGGTGGACTGGACGGTGGGAGCCAGCATGGTCCATTGCCGGAGGCAATCCTTCAGGGCGATTCGCTCGTTTTCCGACGCCTGCCGGTCCAAGGCTTCCAGGCGGCCCTGCACTGCCGCGCCGCCGCCGTTGACTTCGATCCATTTCGACATGGCGGCCATCGCCAGCGGCGGCAGGATGGAGTTGGCGGTCGGGAGGCAGAAATAGAATTCACCTTCCGAGCCGGAGGCCCGTTCGACCGAGCCGTTCAACAGGGTGGGGGCGATGAGATCGAGATTTCCCTCAGAAAGCAGATCCTGAGGTTTGTAACGAAGGGATCCGATGGTGAAGAACGACGTGGGAGGCACGACCACATCGGGCAGCGGCGTGGGCGAGGGGGCCGGTTCGTTCGTGACGCTGACGACGGACGGCTTCGGCGGATCGGGAAGAGCCATGGGGGGCGGAGGCTCGGACGGCTCGACGACGACGACCGGCGGCAGAGTCGGGGTAGGGGAAGGCGAGGGGGCTTTCCTCCAGAGCAGAAACAGCCCGGAGATTCCCGCGATCAACACGAGGGGCAGCACGATCGCGGCCCACTTCAGCCACGGCGGCAGGGAGGCGATGGAGCCGCTGCTTTCGGGAAGAGTGA
>CAZQUC010000024.1:0-10077 GCA_964596095.1 uncultured Enterobacteriaceae bacterium | reverse complement strand
CGGATGTGGTCGCAGAGCGCGTCGCGCAGCAAGGCATTGCCGGATTCGCTCAGGGCATCGATGCTGACATAAGCCGAGGGCGTCGCGAGCGACGCCTGCTTGGGATCCCGCCCGGAGAGCATCCGATACGCGAGCAGGGAGAAGGCGGTGGCCGGGGTTTTTGGGCCGCCGGACGCGCCGGAGGACACCGAAAGCATGGTCAGCGTGCTGGAGGGAGCGGCCCCTTGCGGATCGGTATGATACAGTTTGGCGGGCAGGACCAGCCGCGGGCGGTCCGGTTTGTCGTCGGGCAGGAGCGAGATGGCGCCGGGTGCCGTTTCCACGCCCGGCAGGCCGAGATGCGCGGCGTGGTCCAGGGCGCCGGCCGCTTGCTCGAGCCACGCCAGACTGTCGCGGAAATTTTTCAGCGGCGCGGTGCGCAAACGGTCCAGCAACAGCGGGGCATTCGGCGGCAGATCGACGATCACCGCGTCGCCGTCGCGCGTTTCCCGCCACTCCACCGTGACCAGGGAAGGGTGTGGATGGGCGGCCAACCGGCGGATGGATTCCCGGATTTCCGCACGCCATTCCGGCGATAAATCCTGACTGAGGAGGGTCAACTGCCGGTGTGGAGGCGGCCCGTCCTCTTCCGCGGCCAAGGGAGAGGCATCGAAGAGCGCGCCGATGGGCGTGTTTTCGAGAAAGTTGAGCGAGAAAAACTCCCGCACCGGGAGATGCGCCGTGCGCAGGGGGGAGGCGGGGGGGGCTGGCGCGTCGGACGATGAAGTCGTGGCCATGCTTTCCCATTCTTCCAGGCAGTCATCCATCGCGCTGACGACGTGGCCGAAATTCTCGAACCGGTCTTCCGGTTTCGCCGCCACGAGCCGGGCCATCAACCCGCGCAACGCGGGTGGCCACTCCGCCGGAAAGAGCGGCTCGTAGCTGACCAGTTCCGCCCGTTCGCGGATGAACTGGTAATCCTGGGTCAACTCGGGAAAGGGATATCGCCCTGCCAGCAGATGCCAGAGGGTCAGGCCGAAGGAAAACATGTCGCAACGCGCGTCGATTTTTTCCTCGCGGACTTGCTCAGGGCTGGCGAATTGCAGCGTGCCTTTGATCCCGGCGTGCGAGGCCATGGACACGGTGGTGCCGTCGCCGTCGCGGCGATGATCGTCCCAGACTTTTTTCGCCAGTCCGAAATCAGCCAATTTCACCTCGGGCAGCGCGTCACCCCGGGCAAGTTCGACGAGCAGGATGTTCGAGGGCTTGATGTCCCGGTGGATGAGACCGTGGCCGGAAGCATAAACGAGCGCGTCGGCGATGGGGCGCAGCAGCCTGAGCGCGGGCGCCGGCTCCAAGGGGCCGCGCTTCGCCGACCACGTCTGCAAATCACCGCCGGAGCAATACTCCATGACGATGTAGAGCGTGGACTCCGTGTCTCCGACATCCAGCACCTGCACGACGCCGTTGTGTTTGAGCCGCCGGTGCTCGCGCGCTTCGTCGCGGAAACGCCGCCGCACCCGTGGGTCGGCTGCGAGGTGATCGTGAATGATTTTCAGGGCCACTTCCCGGCCGGTAGTCTCGTCGCGACCACACATCACGGTGCCGAACGCCCCGCGCCCGAGCAATGCCGGGCGCCCGTCGGGTCCAGGCAGAACCCGATAAGAGCCAAACAATTGGGCTTCGGTTGAGATTGACATGCGAAAACTCCGGAAGCGGAAAAGGGGATGGGTTCAGGAAAGGGGGGAAGTCATGGCGGGTCCGGCTGGGCCAGCATCACGGGGAAATTCACGCGGGGCGAGAGCGCCGGTGGCGCAGACGGGACCGTGGGCTGGAGGGCGGCGGGTGCCAGCGTGGCCGAAAGCCGGGACGACCGGCCCTCGGTGTGGGAAACGGTTGGCGCCGCTTTGCGCAAGTGCAGCGGTGTCACTGTGAAACCACGTTTGGCCAGGCATTGGCGCAGGTTGTCCGGGCCGGCGAGATGAAGGCAGCCCACCACGACCAGCACGGGCCGCGAATCTTCCGCCAGCGAGCTGATGACGGAAGCCCAGCGGCGGTTGCGCGAACCCATGAAGCGTTCGTAAAAATCCGGCTGCCCTTCGAAGGCGCGCGCCACGTTTTTCTCCAGCCACGCGCCGTCGCCACGCCGCCAAGCGTTGGTCATGGCGTCGAGTTCCCGGCGGGAGGTCGGCAGGGATTCCAACGTGGAGTGGAGGAAGGCGATTTCCTGCGCGAAGGAAAGGGAAGCCAAGGTGTGGACCTGTTCGATGGGGGAAATCAACCCGCCGACTTCTTTGCGGTCGCGCTGGGCGCGACGGAACATGACGGCTTCCAGCCCGTCGTCACGGGTCACGCCCGTGCCGAGCAGGGTGGCTTCATGCAGGGTGAGGGCCGCCATCCACGGGCGCATCGGCGCGAGCTGGTTGCGCAACACCTGGCTGCTCACCGAGCGATCGAGCAAGACGGCTGTCGTGCTGGGCAGGCGATGCCACAAATTTTGCCCGGCCGGCAGCGCCCCGGCGCGCCGCACGGCGGCCGCTTGGGCGGGGCGATTCACATCGCGGGGATTGACCTCGAAAAAGACCCGTCGGCTGTGCGTCCAGGCAAATTCCAATTCCGTAGGCCAGGCCGCGCCGACCGCGGCGGAGCCCAAATGCACGGAGCCGGCAAGGAAAATTCGCGTCCGGCCGCCCTCCACTTGCCAGACCAAACCGGCGCCGGCTTCCGCGGCGATGGGCACGGTGGCTTGCGGGAATGGCAGGGGTTCTTCTTCCTCCTCGAAGGCCGCCGACGCCTCTTCCGCTGTGGCCGCCAAGGCAGGCGTGGCCGGTCCGGTCACGATGAGGCTCCACAGACCGCCCATCAGGATCAGTCGCCGCGCCAGCATCCACCGGAGCCCGCTGCCCGAAGGAAATCGGGCTTCGGACCGCCGGCCGGCGAGTGGGATGTCAGGTCGTGCCATGAAAAAAAGATCGAGGAAAGAGCAGCCTTCAGGCGTGAAAACGCCCTTCACCGGCAAGACAGGACGGTGAGGGGCGTGAGCGGCCGAATGCAGGGACACGTCCCCATTCCGGAAAGATGGAACAGACGAAGAAATGGTTCATTCGCCGGAAACAAAACGCGTGTGTTCGGGAGCGTCTGAACTGCCACTGCCGACGATAACGCCGCCGTAGGATTCACCGCGCGGGGCGTAAGCGCCGTAGGTGGAGCCGGAGCTGGTGTTGGGTAGTAGATGCGCGTAGTAGCGGCGCTCCGTCACGACCCGTCGCTCGGTGCGGGGCAGATAAACGGTTTCGGTGGTGCAGGCGAGGCCGCTGAACAGGCAGGCCGCGGCAGTAACTCCCATAGCCAGGATGGTGGATGTATTCATCGCGAAGTGAGGTTGGTGGTGGTATGATGGAGGGGCTGGAAAGAAAAGCGTTTCAGTAGAGAGAAGGGAGAAGGACCGCGCCGGGCCGGGAATTGGAACGATGTCAATATGATGCGAGATCGCAGCGGGTGCAACGCGGCAAATAATCGGTCCGTCGATTTGAAGTGGGTGAGCTTTCTACGACAACACGCGGGCCGGTAAGTCCGGCCCGCGCGCGGATGAACTGGATCGGCTAACTCGCCGGGCTTTGGAACACGACGCCTTCGGGAGCTTCCGAGCGCACGGCGGGCTTGGCTTTGGGCGTGGCCTTCGGGCGGTAAACCGGCTTTTTCTCCTGTTTGACGATGCGCACCGGCACGACGTGGGTTTCGGTGCAACCGATGCCGAGGAAGCTGGTCCCCAAAACGGCCAGCAGGGCTATATGTTTCATTTTCATGTGATGACGGTTATTGGAATGATGATTGGAAGGAGGTGGAATCCGAGCCGCCGCCGGAGATGGAGCCTCCATGGTAAACCCCGGAACTGCGGGTCGCACGCGGCGTGTAAGTCTTCTTGGTTTCTTTTCTGACCACGGTGCGGGTGGGGTGCACCACGACCGTGTCGCAGGCCGTCAGGCCCAAGGTGGCTGTCGCGCAGGCAAGGCTGACGGCGCCGGTCAAAAGCCGATGTGTCATAATATCGGATGGTTGTGGGCGGCGGAACCGCGCCCGGGTCAGTTGGTTTGGTTGGCGGGGGCCGCGGAGGGATTGACGGCGGGGCCGACGCGCTGGATTTCCAGCACACCGAGGAACGCCGCATAGCTGCCGGGGTGCAGGGTGGTGGTGCGTTTCACATGCACGTAGGCCGAAGCGGTGCCGGTGTATTGGGAGCGCCAGCGGACAGCGCCGCGGGACTGGGTGGTGGTGTCTTCGATGATCAGCGAGCCGTTTTCATGATAGACATAAAGGTCGATGTCCGCGATGTAACGGTCGCGGCCGGTGACCAGGGCGTAATCGACATTGGCCTGCACGTCGAAGCGGATTTTCAGCAGCGTGCCGGCGGTGGCGAGGCCGGACTCGATCAGACGAAGCTGGAAGAGCGAGCCTTCCAAGCTGCGGCCGATGCGCACGCCGTCGATTTCGGCTTCGGCGGGGCTGGCGAGCACGGCGGGTTGAAACATCAGGGAAGCTCCCAGCAGGGCCGAGAGGGCGAATTTGAATGGCGTTTTCATGTGTTGTCTATTGTTGGTTGGTATGTGTGTTGTTGTGATGCCGGGGGATGTCATTTCCCCCCGCCCGCGATATTGAAAATCGCTTCGCAGGAATCATTCAGTCGTTGGAGGTCTTCGGCGCTGATGCGGCCTTTGGCCGCGTCGATGTCGATGTTGACGATGAGTTTGATTTCCTGGAGTTTCTTTTCGATATTCGCGAGGTCGTTAGCACGAGCCGCCGCTTTGGGATCTTTCAAATTATCGTGAATTTGATCCTCCAAATATTGCACCATGACCGGTTCGCGCAGGAAATAGGAGGGGTGGGGCTTCTTGCCGGGCTGGTCGCCGAGGGTGATCACGGCGCTCGTTACATAACGCGCGCCTTGCATCCAGCCGCCGATCATCACCAAGGCGGAAGTGAGCGCCGAAGAAGTGCGCATGGTTTTCTGCACGCGGTTCTGGAGGAAACTCAGGTTGGTATAGACTTCGAGCCACTCGCCTTTCAACGCCATGTCACGCACGGTCTTGGCGAAAACGAGATCCTCCTCGGCGACGCCGAGTTTGCGGGCAAAGACTTCGATGTCGTTGGCGGCTTCGCGCAACGCTTCGGCGTCTTTGACCTTGATGGCCATCACCCCGTCACAGATCCGCTGGCCGGTCAGCAGGGGGATTGCCAGCACCAAGTCGGAATAGGCGTTGGGATCGACATCGCGGTTGATCTTTTGCAGGGCGTCCTTCCAATTATAGGAGCCGAAGGAGTTGTCGATGCCACGGAATTTGGCATACGGATCGGGCGGGGCCATGAGTTCGACGGTTTTCACGCCAGCGATTTTCGGTCCGCCGCCGCTGTCGATGCGGACATTTGCCGGAGGCGGGGTGGGGGATGTGCCGCTTGTCGTGGAGGCTGGCGCCGCCACCGGAGTTTCCGCGACGGGAGCGGGTGTTTCCGGAGCCGGTGGAGGCGCGGGTTGTTCCACCACGACCACTTCATCGTTTTCCAGCGGTGGTGGGTTGGGCGCGGGGGTGGTCTCCGCGGGATCGTCAGGGGCGCTCATCACCACCTGCTCGGCGCTTTCCACGGGTGGCGGAGTGGTGGCGCTCACCTCGGATTTTTTGTCGCAGGAAGACAGCAGCGCGGCGCTCAGGGCGAGGGACAGGGTGGTAAGGGCGGCATGTGACCAGGTCAGGCGTCGGAAAGTCAGGCTCATGGAAACGAGGTGTGAAATAATCAAGTGGTGGTAGGAAGGATTGAATCCTCACTGTGGGGTGAGGCCCTGCAAGCTTAATATTTTATCGGATGCGTTTATTTTTTCGTCAGAGAGGCCGGGCAACGGCGTTTGGGAGGCAAAGTAACCGCGAACGGTTCATGGGTTGATACCGGAATCAGGGACCGATGTTGCGGGGATTTTTTGGCGAAGTGGCGCCGCCGTTGCCGGAGGCTCGAAAATCGATCCGCGCCACCACGCCGCCAGCGAAGGCCGCGCCGAAGCGGGAGCCGACCATCACTTCCGGAAAATAGAGAGGAGCCGCCGGGGCGAGTCGTTGCACCACCCGCCGGCCGCCCCAGGCAAAAAGCAGCAGCCCGACCGCGGCGGCGGCGATGCTGGTGAAGACGAGCCATTCCTGGAGGCCGAGGTCCGCGGCCGGAGGCGCCCGGAACGGTGCGACGGCGGCGGCCAGCCGGGGTGCGAGGTCTTCCACCATGCCGGTCAGTCGCGCGCCGGGAGTCGGCAAGGCCGCGGACGTGGCCACGGCGTCGGCGCAGAGCCGGGAGATCGTCGCGGCGAGGAGGGAACTGGTTTCCGAGGGATCCGCAAAGAAACGGCAGTCGTTCGAGGTCGCATCCATTGCGATGACGAGGCCGAACTCCCGCCGGCACCACGCGCGATACATCGCTTCCGCCCGTTCTTTCAAAGTTTGCTCCCCGATGATGAAGGGGAAGGTGACGACGAAGAGATCGATCTCCTGTTGACGTGCCCTGTCAATGGCGGCGACCACGGTCCGGGTCTGCTCGGTGTTCAGCAGCCGCCCTTCGTCATGGAGGCCGTTCGCGGGGAGGGGAGGCAGCTCCGCCGCGCCGAGGGGAAGGAGCCAACACACGGCCCAGAGAGCCCAACGCAAAAAAATTCCGCGCCTTCCGGACGGACGTGCGCTCCGTTCGTTTTTCCGGAATGGTGATGGTGGGTTGGTCTTCACCGGCACGATGGCGACAAGGGGAGCGGGCGGGCCGGGCGTCGCTAATGTGGCCCGAGGGCACCTTATCGCCGGGTAAGACTTAAACTGACAAAATTTTTTATGAAAGAAGAATTTTTGTCCAGAACTTGAAAATTCGCTCAGCCGAGTCGCGCGACCGTTTCGATTTCCACCAGCGAGTCCTTCGGCAGCCGGGCGACTTCGATGGTGGAGCGCGCCGGTGGATTTTCGGGGAAGAACCGCGCATAGACCGCGTTCATGGCCGCGAAATCCCCCATGTCTTTGAGAAACACGGTGGTTTTGACGAGGTGGGAGAGATCGGCGTCGGCGGCGGCCAGCACCGCCTGGATGTTTTTCAGCACTTGCTCGGTCTGTTCGGCAATGCCGCCGGGGACGAATTCGCCCGTGGCGGGATCAATGGGCAGTTGCCCGCTGGTGAACAAAAAGCCGCCCGCCGCCACCGCTTGGGCGTAGGGTCCGATGGCTGCCGGGGCGTGATCCGTCTTGATCGAGGTCTTCATCCGGCATCCTCGCCGATTCAGGCCGCCTTGCAACCGGCGCGCGTGTGGTGGGGGCGTCCCACCCGCCGCGGGAGGCAGGGTGCCGTCGGAAGGAGGGAGTGAACGATTGTCGTCTGAATGAAAGTCGTTGAAAACGAGATTTCTATGAAAGAGTCCGCTGAACCCAAAGCAGCATCGTGCCCGCGGTGGGCGGGACGTCCCCGCTACGGTCCGTTCCGTCCGGTCGTGGCGGTGATGGCCTGGCGGGCCGCGTCTTCGAGGCTCTTTTTGATGACGACCTTGGAGCCTTTGGCGAGGCGGCTTTGGCCGTCGGTGACCACGATTTCCCCGTCGGCCACGCCGGAGGTCACCACCGCCAGCGTGCCGACGGTGCGGCCGAGGGTGATGGGCCGGACTTCCACCGTCTGCTCCGGCGTGACGACAAACACGAAAGGGCCGGTCTGCCCCGCTTGGATAGCGGAGGCGGGCACGGTGAGGGCATCGCGTTCCACGGACACTTCCAGCGCCAGGTTCACGAATTGCCCGGGCCACAGGATCGGTGGATCATTGGGAAAACTGGCTTTGAGGTCGATGGTCAAAGTATTGGGGTTCACGCTGTTATCGAGGAAGCGAAGCGTGCCTTCGGCCAGCGGGGAAGCGGTGGGGGGGCCGTCCGTGGCGGGAGGATCCGTGGTCGCGGGGGCTTGCGCCGGGGAGCCGACCGCGGCGACGGCGGTCGTGGCAGTGCTGGCGAACGCTTGCAGCGGCCCGCCGGCAAGTCCTTGCTGGATCGCCGGGAGGTTGCGCTCGGGCAGGCTGAAGGTCACATCGATGGGCGTGAGCTGGTGGATGACGACGAGATCGGTCTGGTTGGCGGTGATGACGTTGCCCGCGGTGACGAGAAACCGGCCGGTCCGTCCGCTGATGGGCGCGCGCAGCGTGCAATAGCCGAGTTCCAGCTCCGCCTTTTGCACGGCGGCTTGCGCGCCCGCGACTTCGGCGGCGGCTTTCTTGGCTTCGACCACGATTTGGTCGATCTGCTCCTTGGAAACACCGCCGCCCTTGTCGAGCGAGGTGTAGCGCTTCACCTGCGCGTTGGCGTTGGTGGCGACAGCGTTGGATTGGTCGAGGGACGCGCGTGCCTGGGCGAGGGCGACCTCGAACGGCTCGGGGTCGATGGTGATGAGCCGGTCGCCCGCCTGCACGTCCTGGCCTTCCTGGAAATGGATTTCGATGATGCGTCCGGTGACCTGCGGCTTGACCGAGACGGTGGCCTGCGTGCTGACGCGGCCGATGACGTGGAGGACGACCGGCACGTCCCGGGCCTGCGCCTGACCGGTGAGCACGGGCACGGGAGCGCCTCCGCGCGGCGGTCCCGCGGCGGTTTCATCGCGGCGACACGATGGCAACACGCTCACGGCGGCCAGCAGCCACGTGAGCGACAGGGCGAAAGGAAAACGGGGGCGCATGGGCGGGATCAACATGCCCTCTTTGACCGTCCCGACAGCGGAAATCTTCATACATTTCTTACTGATAGATCATTGGGAAAAGCCCGTGCCGCCCCGGAGCCGCTAGTCAAAAGGCCCTGCCAGAGGCTGGAAGAGCCCCCCGTCGGGCTCGCGAATGTGCCGAGCCTCACTCGGCCTCAGGCCATCGGGCGGGTCGGGCAATCCATGAGGAAAAATACTTTGCCGTAAGAGGCAACAACGTGCGTTAGTAAAGGCATGTTAGATAATTTACACAGACGGCATCGGCAGGGGGGCTACAGGGTTCGGAAATCGGCGCAATTCTCCAGATTATTCCCGGCAGCGGCCTGCGGCAACTTCATGAGGGTGAGGCAACAACGAGGAGCGTCCGCGCGACGCGCCCGCGGCTTCACGCTCATCGAGATCGTGCTCGTCATCACCATCATCGCGGTGCTCGGCGCGGCCACGATTTACCTCATCAAGGGCAACGTCGATGTGGCGAAGGAGACGCGCGTCGATTCTGACATCAAGAACATCGTGACTCAGGTTAAGGTGTATGAAGCCCGCAACCTCGCGCCGCCCACCACCGAGCAGGGACTAAAGGCCTTGGTGGAAAAGCCGACCTCCGAACCGGTGCCGGAACGCTGGACGCAATTGCTGGAAGAATTGCCGAAGGATCCGTGGAACCGGGAGTTCCAATACCAATATCCGGCCAAGCGCAGCAAGGCGGACTACGACGTGTATTCGCTGGGACGCGACGGCGTCGAAAGTGACGACGACATCGGCAACTGGAAAGCCGCCAAGTCCGGCAGCGCCGAAGGCTGACGGCCCGCGTTCCAACCTCCCGCCCTCTTTTCCTTTCACCTCAACCATAACCGCAACCCCAACCCACCTCAGACCCATCACCCAAAACCCGGAACGCTCCCGTTTTCTCCGCCTCCCTTTTATTATGCGAACTCAAATCAATCATCCCCGCCACCGCGCGTTCACGCTCATCGAGATCGTGGTGGCCCTGACCATCATCGCCGTCATCGCGGCGGTGGCGATCCCCACCATCAAAGGACTCAACGAGGAGGAAAAAGCCCGCCAGCCCGTGGTGGCGATGGCCACGCTCGTGCAGGAAGTGCGGCAGCGCGCGATTCAGGAACGCCGGCCGTATCAGATCGTGTTCGAACGCGAGGCGGTGCATGCCTGCGCGGATTCGTTCCCGTTCAACAAGCGCGAGGAGTTTTTGAAGTATCTGGATGACCAGCGCAAACCGCTCGAAGACCAAGGATTCCCGCGGCCCGCGCCGGAACGCGACGCGAATGATCCCGCCGGGCTGGCCCGCACCGCGGCCGCCGCCAGTGTCGCCGGGTCGATGAATTCCACCGGGGTCGG
>CAZQUC010000023.1:16153-19220 GCA_964596095.1 uncultured Enterobacteriaceae bacterium | reverse complement strand
ACGCGATTCGGCAGGAAGTCGGTTGCGCAAGCCCGCCGGAAGGCTTCCTGTGCCGAGTTGAACCACTCCGTCATGCTGCGTCATCTGGCCTTCACTTTGGGCATCGTCATCCTGGCCGCCACCACCGTGCTGGTGATGGCGGATGCGGGCGTGTTTGACGCGGCGGGCGAATGGCTGTTCCAGCGTTACGCGGCGGAGTCGCTGCTGGCGGATGGCCGCGCGGCCTGGCCGTGGCTGCTGCCGGTGACTGTTATCCTGGCCGCCGGGCTGGTGGCCTGGGTGGCGGTGGAGCCGGTTTCCTGGCCGGCGCGCTGTGGCGTGCTGGCGGTGGCGGCGCTGACCACGGTGTTCCTGTCGCTGACGCTCGCCCTTTACGGCCTCGCCTTCAATCCCTTCCCCGCGCTGGTGGCGGCGGGGGCCGGTTTCCTGATGGGCGGCGTGCTGGCGGAAACGCCGGGCAGCCGGCGCCAGCGGGAATGGGGCGCGCTGCTCGGCTCCCGCGTCGCCCCCTCCACCTTGGCGGCGTGGAAGGACCAGCCGGAGGAGGCCCCTTGGTCCCGCCCCGCGGTGCGCGAGACCGCCGTGCTGGCGCTGCGCCTGCTCGACCCCCTGCCAGCGCCCGATCACGCCGCGGACCGGCTGGCCCAGATGACGAGCCTCCTCGACGAATGCGCCGCCTTGTTGAAAAAGCGCCCCGGCGTGGTGCTGGATCCTTCCGTGACCGACGGCGTGCGCGCGTTCTTCGGCCAAGTGCCGCTCGCGCCCCTCGGCGGTGTTGAAGCCGCGGCCGAGGCAGCCTTGGAATTGACGACCTACCTGCGGGAAGACGCCACCCTGCGCCAGCAAGGCGGGCAACCCGTGCTCGCCTGCGGCCTCGGATTGAGCCTCGGCCCGCTCCTCGTCGGCCGCCACGGCGGACCGGCCGCCCCCGCGTGGACCGCGAGCGGACCGGCCGCGGAGCAGGCCCGGCAACTCGCCGGTCTCAATGCCCGCCACCGCACCACCGTGCTGGCCGGGCGGCGCGCCGCGGCCGCCTTGCGCGAGCGCTTCGAGTTGGCGTCCGTCGATGGCGAAGCCATTCAATCGCTGCTCGGCCGCAAGGAGGAAGCGCCCAGCATCGACCTCCCCGACGAACCGATCGATCTTCTGGAATCCGAACCCGCCGCCGCGCCCGCGCCGGCCCCCAAACGCTCAGCCCCCACTCCGGTGAAGCGCCCCGTGCCGCCGGCTGAAAACTGAGCCGTAGCGAAGCGAAGACCGCCGAAGGCAAAACTGAATGCTGAAAACTCCACCGCGATGCATCCCGCCGAATACCCCGGGGAAATCCGGTCGCTCCTCGCCCACCTCAAGCGGTTGCCCGGCATCGGCCCGCGCGCGGCCGAGCGACTGACCCTGCATCTGCTGGAGGAAAAGCCCGCCCTCGCATCCGAATTGGCGAAGGCGCTGGAGGCCGCGGTCACGGAGGTGCGGGCCTGCGACATCTGCGGCTTTTTTTGCAGCCACCAACGGACCTGTGCGCTGTGCGCCGATCCCGAGCGAAGCGGCGAGATTCTTTGCGTCGTCGAGCAACCCGCCGACGTGTTGCGGCTGGATCGCACCGGCGCCTTCCAGGGGAAATACCACGTGCTGGGCGGCCGGCTCTCCCCGCTCGATAACGTCCACCCGGAAGACTTGCGCCTCGCCTCGTTGTGGCGGCGCGTGGAAACCGCCGGTGTCACCGAAGTGATCCTTGCGGTCGGCTCCGATGTCGAAGGCGAGGCCACCGCCCATTATGTGCGCGATCACCTCGCGCGCTTCCCTCACGTGAAAGTCACGCGCCTCGCCCAAGGCTTGCCTGCCGGGGGCAGTCTCGACCACACCGACGAGATCACGCTTCATCGCGCGCTGCGCGATCGCCGCGTCCTGTGACGCCTCCCGCGGACCGACGGATCGGTCGAATCCACCCGGTCCGTCGCCTACCGCTACTGCATCCGGAAGGTGATCCGCGCTTTGTCTTTGTCGTAAGGCGACATCTCCAGCCGCACGCGGTCGCCGATGACGAGCCGGATGAACCGTTTGCGCATTTTCCCGGAAATGTGGGCGAGCACTTCATGCTCGTTCGGGAGCTTCACCCGGAACATGGTGCCGGCCAGCACCTGGGTCACCACGCCTTCCAACTCGATGGCGGCTTCCTTGTCGTCCTCCTCGGTCTCGGGGCGACGGCGCGGCACGAACCGGCCGCGGCCACCACGCCCACCACGGCCGCCGGGGCGACCGCGACCTCCTCCCGGACGCGGCCCGCCCCCAGGACGAGGAGGTCCTCCTCCCGGGCGCGGCGGCCCGCCCCCAGGACGGGGGGGCCCTCCTCCCGGGCGCGGTGGTCCGCCCCCGGGACGGGGAGGCCCTCCTCCCGGACGCGGCGGTCCGCCCCCGGGACGCGGTGGTCCACCGGGACGAGCTCCGCCGGGACGGGGCGGGCCACCGGGACGGAAACCACCGGGGCGCGAGCCACCGGGACGAGGCGAATTGGGTCGGCTGGGCATGTGTGAAAAGATCGGCGCGCCACGGCGCGGGTGGTATCAATGACCTTGATTGAGCGCCTGACAAGACAATTCACCATTCCTCCGCGCTGATTCTTCCCCCTTCCACGCGCCGCGAAGGTCCTGCCGAGGTCCGTGCCCGTGACGAAAAATCCTTTACGGCGCTGCGATTTGCAGGACGCGGTGGAACCCGTGCGCCGGCAATTGGGCGAGGACTTCGGCGTGTTTCCAACTCAGGAGCGCGCCGGTTCCCGGCAAAGGTTGCGCGGAAAGATTCTCCCATCGGAGCAGGTCGGTGGAGAATTGGGGCTGGTAGGACACCCCGGTTTGCGAGGGCCAGGTCAGAACCACGTCACGACCCGCGATCTCCAGCACGAGCGTCGGTGGTTCGGAAACCACGGCCGGCTCCACCCAAGGCGTGAGGTTGCGGAAACCGAAATTCTCCGGGCGGGCGGGCGCGAGGAACGTGCCGGCGACGCGGGAGCCTCTGGCCGGAATCTCCACGGTTTCCGTCTCATAATAACTCCGGGGCAAGGTCACGCGCACGG
>CAZQUC010000023.1:1746-16053 GCA_964596095.1 uncultured Enterobacteriaceae bacterium | reverse complement strand
GATGGGGGGCGAGCGGCCGCGCCGTGGCCGGCACGTCGGTGAACGCCGTGCCGCGCGCTTTGTTCTCGGCGGCGGTATCGAAGCGCGCGCGGTTGGTGTGCCAGCGGATTTCCTCCTCCAAGGCAGTGGGTTCCCCGTCGAGAAGGTATTCGGTTTGCCCCCGGAGGGAAACCAGACCGAGCAGGGCGAAAACAAACGGCCAGCGGAGCGCGCCGCACAGGAGCTTGGGGATCGAAACGTTCATGGTCGGAATGATGGGTAGCAGGAGGAGTCACTCCGAATGACGGGGACGGAAAGAAAACTTGCGCGATTCTTTCCGAAAATGATCCCGCCCGTAGTTGGGGAAAGCAATAATTTCCCCCGATCCTGTCCGACCGATCCGCCGGATCGGCCCCGCGGGGCTCACCGCCGCCGGAATTCCGTAGGCGTGCAGCCGGTCCAGCGGCGGAAGGCGCGGGCGAAGACGAGGCCGCTGTCGTAGCCGACTTCGGTGGCCACGGTTTCCACTTTGTCATCCGCGGCGAGCAGCAACTCCTGCGCCTTTTCGATGCGCAGGCAGGTGAGGTGCTCCATGGGACTGCGGCCGAACCGGCGGAGGCACACCTGACGGAGCCGCTCCTTGCTGGTGCCGAAATGGGCGGCCAGCTTTTCCAGCGTCCACGGCTCGTGGAGATGCCGCATGACCTGCCGCCAGCGGCGCTCGGTCAACTCGTCCGCCTCCGGCACCGGCCGGGCCAGGCGGCGGGCACCGGAATGCAACAGCTCCAGCCACAAGCGCAGGATCGACGCGTCGCGCCGCCCGTCCCATTCCGCCCTCATGCCTTCGATGATGCGGCGGAATTCCGCGCTGGAGCACGGCAGCACGTGCGAGGCCGGCTCCGTCACCAGGCAGCGTTCGTCGTCCGGCTCGTCGTAGCGGATCCACGCCTGCACCCAGATGCCGGCGCCTGGAATGCTCTCGAAGAAGCTGGGCGCGCGCGGCGGGGCCAGACACGCCATGTTGGGCGGAAGGACCTGCCATTCGTCATTGACCCAGGCGCGTCCCTGGCCTTCGCACACCGTGGTCAGGTAGCTGCCGGAGGGCGACACGCGGACGCGGCGGTAGCCGGATGTCGCCCACGTGAGGCCGAGGCGCGTGATGCGATGCACGGCCAGAGCCGGCAACTGCTCGGCAGAAAGAATCCAATGTTTCGTGCCACGACCATCGGTCGTCACGTCTTCGGAGGGAGGACGGCAAGTGGATGGAACGGACATGGGGATTACCTCCTGTTGGTGGGTGGTTAACTTTCGCTCAGGGTTTCGGGGGGAAGTCGTTTGATGACACCGCCTTCGAGCGCGCTTTCGTGGGAGAGAATGCCGGTGCAGGTCCAGTTGGCGGACTGGCGCGCGTTGGGCCACGGGTCGCGTCCCTCCGCCAGCGCGGTGGCGAATTCGTGAGCGAGATGCGGGTGGCTGCCGCCGTGGCCCGCGCCCTGCGTGAAGCTGAGGTGCGTGTGGTCGTCGCTGTCGTAAACCCCCTTCGTCGTGTAGCGCTGGATCGACTCCGGCAAGAGGTGCGCGAAGTCCGGGCAGGTCACTTCCTCGGGGATTTCCGGCTCGGGCTTCTTGGCCGTGTGGATGACGAGCGGGCGGTGCTCGATGAGCGGCCACTCCACGGATTTCTTCGAGCCATACACGTCGATGCTCTCGCGGTATTGCCGCGCGGTGTCGAAGAGACTGCGATAGACGCGCGCCGAGAGGTCGCTGTTGTGCATCTTGATCTGCGTGCTCTCGACCGCGAAGGGCGAATTGTAATGCGCCACCAATTCCTCGCGGATTTGTCCCGAGCCGAGGCAGCTCACGTATTCCGCGTCTTTCTTCGGCAGGCCCAGCACCGGCCCGACGCAATGCGTCGCGTAGTGCATCGGCGGCAGGCCGGGCCAGTAGTTGGGCCAGCCGTCCATGTCCTGTTGGTGGCTGGCCTGGAGGAATTGCAGCCGGCCCAGCTCGCCCTTCTCATACAAATCCTTCATGAACAGAAACTCGCGGCTATAGACCACCGTCTCCATCATCATGTATTTCAGGCCGGTCTCGTCGCAGAGGCGGATGATCTCCAGGCAATCCTCCACGCTGGTCGCCATCGGCACCGTGCAGGCCACGTGCTTGCCCGCCTTGAGCGCCGCGATGGTCATCCACGCGTGGTCGGGGATGGGAGAATTGATATGCACCGCGTCGATGGCCGGGTCTTTCAGCAGCTCATGGTAATCGGTGAACCGCTGGGCCACGCCCCAATGGTCGCCCGTGGCGTGGAGCTTCTCCTCGTTGCGCTGGCAAATCGCGTAACAGTCGGTCAGGGGGTGCTTTTGCCACAGGGGGATGAACTCAGCCCCGAAACCGAGGCCGACGACGGCGATGTTTAATTTCTTGCTCATAGGTGGGGTTGATGAAACACCCGTCCCCACCGCATTGTCCAGTCCCTTGACACGTGTCAGGAGCCGGAACGGCTTTTCGGACGACAAGCGTCCGGGTGGAGTCCGGAGACGGGGATAACCGTCTTCATCTTAAACCACCCACCCCAAAGCCGAGTGACAATTTTTCTTGAAAATCGGACATCGAGGCGCTTCTGATCGAAGAGGGATGATTGCCGAACACGGGACGGGAAAAACGGACCGGCTCCCGCTGTCTCTTCCGACCCCCACTGAACACCGAACACTGAAACCTCACGGAGCCGGAGCGACGGCGCGGAAGAAACGCACGGGAGCCGTGTCAAGAGGCACGGTGTAAGGCGAGGTGGCTCCCTCGATTTCGGCAAAACCAGTGAGCGTGGCGGAGGCTTCCAGGACGCCCTCGAAGGTGAGGATGAGGCTGTCACCTTCCCGCATGAAGGTGAGCGACGGCTCGTCCGCCGGCGGCGTGGAGCGGAGGCCATAGGAGAGCGAGGGATTGTAAACCAGCCCGGTGTATCGTTCGCCGCCGGTGGGGTGCGAGCCGATGCCGATGGGGCGGTCGAACGTGTCGCCGTAAGCGGTGAGCACCGCGCTCTCCAGCGAGGAGACGACGCCGTTGAGCGTGGCGGTGAGCCGGCCTTGCAGGCGCGCCGGGTCCAGTTCGTCCTGCACTTCGTAGGTTACGACGAGGTGGTTCCAGCCGGTGACCTGCAAGCCCTGCTCGACCCCCAAGGGCAGGATGGTGCCGTTGCTGATGTTGAGCTGGACCACTCCCGCGTCGTCATCCCCTTCCACCAGTCCGGTGGTGCGGATGTTCTCGGTGCCGGCGTAGTCGAAGACTTTCTGAATGCCGGGGGAAAGCCCCTTGAACCACAACTCGATGGTGAAGCCGCCGTGGGCGATGACCAGCGGGCGGTTGAGCAGGCTGAGGTGGTCGGTGATGACGTTCCCGGAGGTGGTGGCGAAATCCAGCGAGCGGCTGCCCTCGGGCGCGTCCGGCGGCACATCTTCGCTCAAAGCGAGAGGTGTGTCGGCGTCCGGACCGTTGGCCTTGGCATGGTGGCCGGCTTCGCTGAGATCGGTCACCACCCCGGCGGGCGTGACGCCGTCGTAGGATTCCGGGAAGCGGTATTCAAAGACAGGCGCAAAGGCCGCACCGAGAATCGAAAAGGCGCGGGTGTGATGATACGTTTTCCCCTCGGCATCCTGAAAGCGGACCGCCAGCCGATGGCGTCCGGCGGTGAACGGAATGGCCGGCTCATGCGTGAAGCTCAACTCGCCGGCCGACGTCTCCGGCGTGACCACGAGGGCGGCTCCATCCAACTCGACCTCCAGCGTGGCCGGATTGACCGCGGCCCCGGCGGAGTCTGCGAGGGTCACCGCCAGGCCGGTGGCGCGGCTGGCTTGCAGGGACAAGATCGGCTCGTCCGCGGGCGCCACGCCGAATGACACCGCGGGGGCATACACCAGACCGCGGAAGCGCTCGTTGCCGGAGTCGGGATGCGCGCCGACGGCGAGGGGACGGTTGAGCGCGTCCCCTTGATTCTCCACGTTGCGGTTGGTGAACGTGCTGACCTGCCCGTTGAGCGTGAGGGTGACATTGCCGACGAGCGTGTTGGGGTTGGAATAATTCGTGAGCGTGAAGGTGGCCGTCACGTGATTCCAACCGTCGCGGTTCAAGCCATCATCCTCATCCAGGCGGTAAAGGCTTCCCGCCGAGCCCAGCCGGATGACGATCTCGCCGGGGCTGCCGTCGGTATCGTGATCGTAACCGGTCACCGCGATGAAGTGGGTGCCGGCGTAGTCGATGACCTTCTGCAACGTGGAAGCCGTGCTTTCCGGAATGCCCTTCAGCCACACGTCCATCGTGAACCCGCCGGCGGCGATGATGCCGGTGTTGTTGAGCAATTGCGTGGCTTCGGTCCGGAGGCCGCCATCGAATTCCACGAGACTGAGCGAACGGGTGGCCGCGGGCTGGCCGGGCGGGATGTCCTCGCTCAACACGGGCAGGCCGGACCGCGAGATGGCCGTGCCGTCATTGCCGGCGGGGCTGAGATCCTCCACCAGGTCGTTCTCGCCGTCCCCGGCATACGAGGCGGGAAATTCGTAGCGCAAAATGGGGCGGAATTCGGAGCCGGGCACGGTGAAGCTGAGTTCGTGCTCGTAGGCCGCGCCGGCTTCATTCTCGAACGCCAGCGTGACCTCCTGCAAACCGCCGGCCAGCGGCGCGGGCGGGGCATACTCGATGGTGAGGAGATCGCCGGACCGGCTGACCGACACGCCCGTGGCCAGCGGCGTGCCGTTGAGACCGACCACCAGCGAATCCTCGTCCACGGGGCTGAGGCTGCCATCCTTGATCGTGGCCGTGAACCCGTTGGCATCGCCGGCCAGCAGTGACACCACGGGCACCTCGATCGTGGGCACGCCGTAATAGACCGAGGGATTGTAAACCAGTCCCGTGTAATACTCGCTGAAAGCCGGCGCCGGATGCTTGCCGATGGCCAGCGAACGGGGGGGATCGATGGTGGCCGACCCATTGCTCATGGCCACGTTGGGAAAGGAACGCACCACGCCGTTGAGCACGATCGTCACATCGCCGGCCAACGCGGCGAGATTGCCCGCATCCGTCACCGTGAAGATGAAAAGGACATGATTCCAGTCCTCGAGCTTCAGGCCGTCGTCCTCGTCGAGCGACCAGGAATTTCCCGTCGTGCTCAAGCGCACCCATAATTCGCCCGGCTTGCCATCGGTATCGCCGTCGAAATTGCTGACCCCCACGAACTCATAGCCGCCATTGTCCATGATTTTTTGCGTCGTGCGGCTGGTGCTCGTTCCTTCCGGCAACCCCTTGAACCAGAAATCCCAGGTAAAACCGCCGTGAGCGGCGATCTCCTCGCGCGAAAGCAGGTTGGTGGCGTCGGTGGCCACCCGGCCGTTGACGAGGCCGAGATCGAGGGACTGCGCGCCCTCGGGCGCGCCCGGCGGCACGTCATCGTTCAACGCCAGAATCTCCCCGGCCGTGCGGGCGAACGCCGTGGCGTGAGTGGCGGTCGGGCTCTGATCCGTCACCGGCGCGCCGTCGTCGGCCGCCAGGCCGTCGTAAGAGGCGGGAAAACGATATTCAAAAAGGGGCGTCAGTTGCGCCCGGGCCGTCGTGATCGCGAGCACGGCTCCCATGCCAAGGCCGAGACACCGCTTGATGAAGAGACGGGTGGGGAATAATTGTGATTGTGACATAATTGCCATGCAAAGATAAATAGCTACGGATTTGATATGAGTCCTAAACGGTGCGGTGTCATCATGTCGCGCGCCAGCGAATATATATTCATCCGCAGCCCGCAATCTCATGTTTTTCTGAATGAAATTTATCACACTCCATTTGTTATCAGATGATTACATATAAGATAACGCATTCGTCGGGCAAATGTGAGGAAATCGTTTCAATCCGTCCGTCCCATTTTCGCTTGCATCAGGCTCATGAGCGGGCTAGGTCGGCCACAAGCCCTGTTACATCACGTAGCTTTATCGCCGCTTCACCCGATGAAATTATCCTATTCTTCCGTTCCGGCCGTTCTACTCATGGCTTCGGCTTCTCTTGTCGAAACCCAGGCCGCGATTCTGGCCTTTGATTCGTTCGACGCCTCCACGGACGCGGCGACCGGTTACGTTCATGGCCAAGGGCTGGTGCAAAATCCCACGGGATTCGGTTCCGGCTGGGAGGACAAATGGCGCGACGGCACGGCGGTGGGAAGCTACATCACCAGCCATTCGGACGGCGTCGCGCAAGGGGCCGGCACCAACACGCGGACCATCTTCCGCTCCATCCAGCCCACGCTCACCAATACCGGTCAGGTCTGGTTTTCGTTGGATATCCTCAAGAACAACACCACGGGCACGGCCAGCCTGGCCTTTTTCGCCGGCCCCACCGCGCCCGAATTGCTGTGGGTGGGCAGCACGGGAGGTTTTTGGAGGACGGGCATCGGCGCGGCCTCGACGACGGCCATCGCCCCCGGAGAATGGCAGACACTGACCGGCGTGATCGATTACGCCAACGATCAAGCCGTGATTTGGGTCGATGTGGCCGGCGCTTCCTATGATCCGGCCACCGGCGCCGCCACCGGGGAGGTGCAGGTGTCGGCTTTCACCGCGACCGATCCCATCGTGGCCATCCGGCTGGCCAAACAGCAAGACACCATCGTCCAATTCGACAATCTGCTCATCGCTGAATTCGGATCGGATGTCGGCGTGTCGGTGGTGCCGGAGCCTTCGGTGACGGTGTTGCTGAGTGGGCTGGGCCTGCTGGGCTGGCTCCGCCGGAAAAAGTGAGCCGCCTGCCCGATGGCCGGCGATTTTTCACCGGCCACTCCCGCGATTTCCAGATGGCCGCGCTGAAATAAGGGCGGTCCCCTTCCAACGGCTCACACGGTGCGTGCCCGATGGCCCTCCGCGCCGCCAAGGCCGGCCAACAATTCCGGGACGACAGCCTCCTTTCCGCCCGGCACTTCCGCTTTTCTTCCCTCCCCCAATGCGTCACGGTGCATAGCATGAAATCACCTCGTTCGTTCCGCTTGTTCCTGCATGGGTTGTGTTGGGGTCTGGTCGCCGCCGCCAGCGTGGCGTGGGCCGATTCCCCAAGTATCCAGACCAACCGCGAAGGGGCGCATCCCCTGCCCGCGACACGGGAGGAGGACGGCTTCCAGTTCATCATTTTCGGCGACCGCACCGGCGGCCCGCCCGAAGGAGTGCAAGTGCTGGCCCAGGCCGTGGAGGAGGCGAATCTCCTCGACCCCGATCTCGTCATGACCGTGGGCGATCTCGTGCAGGGCTACAACGCGCAGGATCTGTGGGAAACGCAGATGAAGGAATTCCGCGACACCATGAACGGCCTGCACATGCCGTGGTTCCCCGTCGCCGGCAATCATGATATTTACTGGCGCGGCGACGGGCGGACGGATCGCGAGCACGAGGCGAATTACGAAACGCACTTCGGCCCGCTCTGGTATTGGTTCAAACACAAGAACGCCGGGTTCCTCGTGCTCTTCACCGACGAAGGCGACCGGGAGAACCCCGGCAAGCCGCGCGCCTTCAACGATCCGGCCCAACAGTCCTTCAGCCCCGCGCAACGGGAATGGCTGCAGCAGGCGCTGCAGGAAATGAAGGGGCTGCGCCACATCTTCGTCTTCCAGCACCATCCGCGCTGGATCGCCTCCGGCTATGCCGGCAGCGATTGGGCCGAGATCCACCGGCTGTTGGCGGCCAATGGCAACGTGCGCGCCGTCTTCTCCGGCCACATCCATCGCATGACGTATTACGGCGTGCAGGACGGCATCGAATATTACACGCTCGCCACCACGGGCGGCTCGCTCTCCAGCGAAACCCCCGGCCTCGGCCAGCAGCATCACTTCAACCTCGTGACCGTGCGGCCCCAGGGCATCAAGGTCAGCGCCCTGCCCGTCGGCGCGCTTGTCGATCCCAAACGCTTCGTGCCCGAGCGGCATCAGGACATGGTCCGCGCGCGCGACCTCGCGCCGCAACCGGTTTCCGAGCCGCTCGTGATCGCCCCCGACGGCCTGGGCGCGGGCGTGCATGAAGTGACGCTGGCCAATCCCTCGCAGCGGCCGCTGGAAGTGACGCTGGCCGCGGAAGAAGACCCCGCCTGGGTCATCACCCCGCCCCTCCGGCAGGAGCGCCTGGAACCCGGCGCCTCCCGGACCTTCGCCTTCACCTGCGTGCGGGTGAAGTCCGCCTTCGCGCCGCAGCCGGCCGCGCCCGTCTTCGGGCTGGAAACCGTTTATGTGGAGGAAGACGCCCGCACCCCGCTGCCCCGGAAGCGTTTCCCTGCCGCCCTCCGCTACGCCCAACTGCCGGAAGACACCTTCGCCGCGGTGGAAACGCCGACCGCGCTCCAGGTGACGGCCGAACGCTCGGGCGTGCGGGTGGACGCTTCGCGCTTCACCCTGCCCGACGGTCCCTTCACCGTGGAGGCCTGGGTGTATCCGGAAAGCAACTCGCTCACCGCCGGTCTCGTTTCCAAACTGCAACGCGCCGGTTACGGCCTGCTCGGGGACGAGCGGCAGGTGTCGTTCGTGGTTCATCTCGACGGCCGCAACATTGTCGCGCGTGCCGAGCAACCGTTGCCGCTCCGGCAGTGGACGCATGTGGCGGGCGTCTTCGACGGCCAGTCCGTCACGCTTTATCTCAACGGCCAGCCCGCCGGCCAGGTGGCCGCCACCGGCTCCCGCCAGACCAACGACCTGCCGCTCTACCTCGGCGCCGATCCCGGCGCGGAAGGCGGCCCGTCCCGCGCGTTCCGGGGCTGGGTCGATGAGGTCCGCCTCAGCCAAACCGCGCGTTACACCGAGGCCTTCACGCCCGCGCGGCGTCACGAACCCGACGCGGACACCGTTCTGCTCTTCCACCTCGACCGGCTCGTCGGCGGGCTGGCGCCGGATCATTCCACGTCGCAAGCCCACGGCACACCGGTCGGCGCGACCGCCGTCAAGGCCGCGCCGTAACACGAGGACGTCGTGGAGTGCGGAGGCTTGCCTCCGCTTTTCCGCTCACCGGCTTGCCGGTGAGGTGGAGAGGGAGAGAGAAAGGCGCCCGCTCGAAGCGGGGGAGCTGATTTGCCCCGCCGCGAGGGGCAAGCCCCTCATCCCCCCAGAGCGGAGGCAAGCCGTCCGCACTCCAGATCACGGCGCGAGCGTCACGCGCAGGCGCAGGAACGCGACCGGTGAGGCGCCATTGTAGGCGACGATCAATTCGGTCGCGGAATTGGTTTCCACCACGGTGTCGGCGGCGGACCACGACTCCGCCGCCAAGCTGGTGGAAGCCTCCACCGTGTAGGTCAGCCGGGTATCGGCCGCCGCGAGCGCGCCCTTGGGCAAGGTCAGCACCGGCTTGCCGGACGCATTGAGCGCGAGGGTGTAGGGAATGCCGGGCTTCGTCGGATCACTGCCCAAGGCGTATTCGGCGAGATTGCTCAACCCGTCGCCATCGTCATCCGCCTCCCGCGCGCCGAGGCCGGGATAGGCCTCCGTCCATTCGGCATACCCGCCGGTCGGCGGCGCGGTGGCATTGGACGCGCCGGGCGTCGGCGCTTGCCGCACGAAAACGCCGAAGGGCGTGGTGGCGTCGGGCACGCGGGCGAGCGCGTTGGTGTTGTTGGCGCTGCCTTCGCTGTAGATGGTCAGCGGCTCTTCCGTGAAGGCGAAGAGCAGCGGGTTCGTGTCATCCGTGCCATAGACCACCACATCCACCAACGCCTCGCTGGTCGGCGCGGTGCCGGTGGGGAAATCCCCGGCGGCACTCTGATACACCGCCACGGCGTCCGGACCGTTCTGGAAGGAATTGTCGGGAATGACCAGATCGACATTCGCCACGCCGGCATTGCCGATCACGAACAAACCCCGGGCGTCGGTGGCCCGGCCCGCGAGATCGATCACGCTGTAGGATTGGGAATTCGCCCCGTTGAACAACACGACGATATAGCCCTCCAGCGAACGCACCGTCGGTTCGCCGACATACAGTTCGATGAGTTCGCCTGTGTCGGCGCCGGGCTGGTCGCTGTCGATTTCGTTGATGTAAACGGCGGCCGGCGGCTGGTCGAGGCCGTCGTCGGTGACTTCCACCATGGTCGTGCCGTTGAGAAAGCCCGCGCCGATGGCGGTGAAGGTGACGGTCTGCGTCCCATCGACCGCGATGTCATCCACCGCCGTGATCGGCACCGTCACGCTGGCCTCGCCTGCCGGGATCGTCGTGCTGAACGCGCCGGGCACGGCTTCGCCGGGGTCGCTGGAACTCAGGCTCACCACCAGCGCTTCGGTGAAAGGCTCGGGCCGGGTGATGATGAGCGTGGCCGCGTTCCCGCCGGCGTTTTCCGCAAAGGACGTGGGGCTGGCCGCCACCGTGAGCGCCGTGGTGACGGTCACGAACGGCGTGCCGTCGATCCTCGTGCCCGGCGAGTAATCGGCCACCCCCAGCGACGCTTCCGCATGGCGGGCGAGGGCGCCGGTCAGATCCGGCGAACGGGTCAGCGAATCCGCCAAATAAATGCCGTCGATGATCTGCGTGGTGTAGGTGACTCCGGCGATCTCCTCGCCCGCGTCGTTTTTCAAGGACACGATGCCGCCCTGATCGACCAGGAACAGGCCGCCACCGGACGCGTTCGCCGTTTGCGCCCACGCAAAGCCGAAGGTCTCCGTGATGCCCAGCGCGGGCAGGCCGCCGCCAAACACCACCACCGCCGCCCCCGGCGCCAGCACCGTGCCGGCCGGAAACGTGTGGCGTGCGGTGAAGGACGCACTGTGCCAGAGCGTGTAACCCGTGAGATCGACGGCCGCCGCGGACGTGTTGACGATTTCCACGAACTCGTCGTTGTAGAACGGCTGCGGCGCGGCCGGCGTGCCGCTCTCTCCGTCGCCATTGGCATCCTCCTGGCCGGTGACATACACCTCGTTGATGACCAGCGCCTGCGTGGGATCCCCGTCATCGGTGACCGTGACTTCCGCCATGCCCGTGATGAAATTGGCGGCGGTGGCGGTGATCGTCACCGGCTGCGGGCCGTCCGCCCAGGCATCGTCCACGGCGGCGATCGGGAACGTGGCGGAGGCCGCCCCGGCGGGAATCTCCACCGTGGCGGGCACGGTCGCTTCGCCGATGTCCGAGGATACGAGCGCCACCGTCACCGCTTCGGTGGTGGGGCCGGTGCGCGTGATCATGCCCGTGGAAGCGGCCGCCCCCGCGTTCTCCGCGAACGATGTCGGCGCGGCGGTCACCGCGAGCGTGGCGGCGGGCTGGTTGAGCGTGCCGGGCGTCGGCGCCTGCAACGCATAGGTGGTCGTATCGAACGGCTCCCCGCCATCGGGCACGCGGGCGATGGCGACCGTGGTGGACGATCCCGTGCCACTTTCATTCACTTGCGGCCTGCCCGGGGTCAACACATCCAGCAGACCGGCGTCATCGGGGTTGTTGATGCCATAAACCAACGCGTCCACCAGATCGGTGGCGGTGACCGGCGTGGCGGCCGAAAAATCCGTGGTCGGGTTCTTATACAAGGCGACCGCGTCGGCACCCTGCTGCAACCAGCCCGCCGAGGCGACCTCGATCTCCAGACCGTTGCCGGACATGCCGGCGGTCTTGATCAAAAATAGGCCGGAAGCATCCGTCGAGTATCCCTCCAGATTGATGGAAAACACCCTGTTGCCTCCGAGGCTCACCGCGTAGGAAGTGTCGTTCGCTCCGTTGAAAAGGACCACGGCATACCCGTTGAGGGAAAAATTCGCCACCGCCTGCTTGGTCTCCGAATCGTAGGCATACAATTCGATGAACTCCGCCGTGTCGGTCCCCGTTTGATCCGCGTCGATCTCATTGATCACCACCACCGTCTCCGCCGTGGCGGGGGCGGCGGCGGCCAGCGCCCCGGCCATCAGGAGCAACTGTCCCCATCTCACGGTGTTGTTTCGAAACCATCGGCCGCTTTCGCTTACGTGAAAAAACAGGGATTGAAGATACAGAAATGACGCGTTCATGAGGTTCAAACAATGAGGACTGGATGAATAGGGATCCGGCCTCTCGCGTGGAGTTTTTCCCTGCGAGCGCGGCCGATCTCTTCAACACAGAGAAAAAATCACACCGCTCATGTTTGAAAGAACTATTTTGTCACTTTATTTTCATTCAGTGTTCTAAAAAATAAATCCTATAGTAAATATGGCAGCGTGAATATTCTTACTGCCTTCATTCACGGCGTCACCCCGTCCATGACGGTTCACTCTATCCATTCCGCCCATCAAAACCTCTGCGCCTTGGCGGTGAGATCAGCTCACCACTTCCAGCCGCCCGGTCGAATCGCCGACCCGCTCCGCGCCCACGCCGGCGCGGTCGAGCATCGAGAGGTAGAGATTGGTCAGCGGCGTTTCCTCCGGCATCATGATATGGCGGCCCGGCGTGAGCGTGCCGCCGCCGCGACCGGCGAGCAGCACGGGCAGGTCGTCATGGTTGTGGCGGTCGGGATCGGAAATGCCGCCGCCGAAGACGATCATGCTGTTGTCGAGCAGCGTGCCGTCGCCCTCCGGGATCGACTTCAACTTCTCCAGGAAATACGCGAATTGCTCCGAGTAGAATTCATCCACCTTGGCGAGCATTTCGAGCTTTTCCGGATTGCGCTGGTGGTGGGAGAACCCGTGGTGCGCGTCGTTGACCCCGACCTCGGGGAAGGTGCGGTTGGAGCCGTCATGCGCGAGCAGGAAGGAAGCGATGCGCGTCGAGTCGGTCTGGAAGGCGAGCGCGAGCAGATCATACATCAACCGGATGTGCTCGGAGTAGCTTTGCGGAATGCCGTCGGGTGCCTTGGCGCCGGGGGGCAGTTGCTGGGCGGCCTGCGACGCGCCGGTGAGGCGGCGCTCGACCTGCCGGAGACTGGTGAGATACTCGTCGAGCTTTTCCTGGTCGCGCCGGCCGAGCTGGCGTTGCAGGTCGCGTGTGTCCTCCATCACCAGATCGAGAATGCTCTTGTTTTTCTCGTCACGGGTCGCGCGTGCGGCGGCGTTTTCCTCCGCGTCATTGGCGCCGAAGAGCCGGTCAAAGACCGCTTTGGGGTCGCGCTCGGGGGATAGCGGCATGGATTCGGATTTCCACGCCAGATTGAACTGATACGCGCAGGAATACCCGGAATCGCAATTCCCCGCGCGGCGGGCCTCGTCGCAACTGATCTCCAGCGACGGCAGCCGCGTGTGATGCCCGACGGACTGGGCGGCGATCTGATCGACGGACACGCCGAGCTTGATGTCGGCGCCGGCGGTCTTGCGGGCGATGCACCCGGTCAGAAAGCTGGCATTGGCGCGCGCGTGGTCGCCCGGCCCGTTGCCGTGCGGACGGGCGGCATCCAAGGCGAGACCGGAGATGACCGAGAAATCCGCGCGATGCGCTTCCAACGGCTGGAGCGCCCGGCTGAGCGTGTAATTCACCCCCTCGCCGGAGGGCCGCCACTGCCGCATGTTTTTCCCGTTGGGCGAATAGACGAAGGCCATGCGCAGCGGGAAACGGCCGGTTTTTTCCACCGCGCGGGCGACGGACGTGGGCAGCAGCGATTCCATCGTGGGCAGGGCGATCAAGGTGCCGAGGCCGCGCAGGAAGCGACGGCGGGAAAGTGAGGCAGCATCAAACATGGCGATCTATTGATGGGGAGGCATGGTCGGTGGGACGCGGCGAAGGGCCAGCGCGGCTTATCATCCCACACCGCCGCCCTCCCGCAACCGCCGGGCCACGCCCGATTGCCGCAACCGCCCTTCGGGGAAAGCTGTAATGAGGCCGAAGGGGAACGCAGGCCTCCCGGCCTGTGCGGACGGCGGGCGTCCCGCCTGCCGGGGACAGAGCCTGCAGGCGGGACGCCCGCCGTCCGCAGTTACCTGAACATCCGGCGCACGATGTGTTCCATCGATTCGTTGGCGGCCGCGGGGTCGGGCATTTCCGCGACGAGGCGGCGGGCGAGATCCCAGTCCACGCGGGTATTGGCGAGGACGCGTTGATAGACATTCTGCTTGAGAGAAGCATCGGGCAGGGCGCCGAGCGCAGCGAGCGCCGTGTCACGGGTCTCCGGACGCTGGATGACGGCGGCGAGGTGGCTTTGCAGCGCGGCCTGCGGCCCGCCCGCGGTGGCAGAGGCGGCGAGCATCGGGAGATTGTCGAGCAAGACACCGGTAAGTTCGGCAGCGTTGTCCGAGCGGGCGAGAAGGATGCGAGGATCACCGGATTCCAAGAATGTTTCGGGATGCGCGCGCACTTCCTGGAAAATTTCCTGACGCAAGGCGGAATCGAGCGAACTGAATCGGCTCATGGAGCCGAGCATTCCGGCCAGAGCCGAGGTGCGTTCCGGCGAGTCCGG
>CAZQUC010000023.1:0-1646 GCA_964596095.1 uncultured Enterobacteriaceae bacterium | reverse complement strand
GGCTCATGGAGCCGAGCATTCCGGCCAGAGCCGAGGTGCGTTCCGGCGAGTCCGGCAGGGAGCGAGCCCAGTCAAAGGTCGCTTGAGGATCAACCTGCGCCCAGCGATCGGTGAGGAACCGCAGCCCGGAGCCGACCTCCTCGGCACGGCCGTGGTCTTGCAGCCAGCGGGCGATCTCGGGCAGGTGTTCCGGCGGTGCGGCGGTGAGGATGTTCGAAGAAGTCCGCCACGAAAACGACGGCTGCCGGTGCATCCAGTCCAGCGCGGCCAAGGGATCATGCCCAATCCACGTGGAGGTGAGGCGGTCCACCGCTTCTTTGCGGGCGGGACTGTCGGGCCATGCCTGGAGCGTTTCGGCGGCGAGTTCGGGGCGCTGGAAGGCGGCAGCGGCGAAGACCTCGCGCGTCCACGACGCCATGCGGGAGGTTGGATCAATGCACCGCTGCATCCACCCGAGAACCGCCTCGGGATCGCGGCGTGCCTCGCGGCCGGCCAGTTGCAGCAGGTGGTCCGCATAGGAGGCCAGCATCTCCGGATGCTCGCGCTCCACGGCGAGAAGCAGCGCGACGCCTTGGTTGGGCGGCGCAAAGAGGGCAAGATAGCGCACCCATTCGGACGTCGGCCGGCCTTGGTCATCGAGCCCATACGCCAGCGCCGCCGCCGGATCGCCCACGGCCAGCGCCGCCGCTATCGCCATGCGGGCGCTCCTTTGCTGCTCGGGCGGCAATCCCTGCACCAGGCTCGCGGCTTCCTCCGGCGAGCGCGCGGCGAGGCTGGCGTAGGCGGCATCCAGCGCCAGCGCGGGCACACCGCCGTTTTCCCCCAGCGCGATCACCCGCCGCGGATCCTCCTCCGCGATCACCGTCCACACGGCGGCGGTGACACTGTCGTCGTCGAGCGTCTGCGCGCCATCGAGCGCCAGCCCGGCATCCATCCGCGCCAGCTCGGTGAAAATGCGGGGGAGCGAATCGCCGGTGGTGACCGTGGCCAGCTTGTCGCCGAGCATGGTCACGAATTCGCTGAGTTCCTCGCGCAGCGCCGCGTTGCTAGCCAACAGCACCACGAATTTCCGCAACGCGCCGAGCGAGACTTCGGCGGGCGCGCTGAGGCAGGCTTCGCGGATGTCTTGCGGCGCGTCCGCGAAGGCTTCGCGCCAGGCGCGCAGGGCGTGCGCCGGGTCTTCCGCCTGCGCGATCTCATCCAGAGAAAACCGCACTGGCCAGCCATTGCGCCATGTCGGCGCGGGAGGCGCGGTTTCGCCGTCGGCCAGCGTCGGCGCGGGCTTGGTGACGGATCGCACCGCCAGACCGCTGGCAAAGCGGAACCCGGCGTGGCGCTCGTAGAGGACCCGCACGCCGAAGCCCAGCGCGACGCCGATCAGCAGGCGCAGCGACCAGACGAGGAAAAACTTTCGGCGTTCGCGGGTCATTGGGGAAGCGAGGTGGAGGAACCGGCGCGCTGCAACGCGGCGGCGGCGCGGGCTTGGGCATCGGGATCGGCCAACGTCGCGGCCCATTGCGCGCTGGTTTCGGGATCGAGGGCGGCCACGCGTTCGATCATCCGCGCCACGGCGCGATCGCGGCCCGAACCGGGCGGCAGTTGGCCGATCCACGCCGAGGCGGCTTCGCTATCCTGGCGGAGGTAAC